>WBXJ01000004.1 GCA_008933045.1 Verrucomicrobiota bacterium | reverse complement strand
GATTGTTGGGAATACGCTGACATTAACTGGAGCAGGAACGGTGATCGTGACAGCAACGCAAGGTGGAGATGTGAATTATGTTGCTGCCACGTCTGTGACCAAAACGTTCGCGGTAGGAAAAGCGTCGCAGACGATCACATTTGCTGCGATTGTGGACACGATCTATTCGACGAACACAATCACCTTGAGCGGGAGCGCAAGCTCTGGGTTAGAGGTGGCATTCAGCGTGACGAGTGGCGCAGCAACGATTGTTGGGAATACGCTGACATTAACTGGAGCAGGAACGGTGATCGTGACAGCAACGCAAGGTGGAGATGTGAATTACGTTGCTGCGACGTCTGTGACGAGAACGTTCGGGGTAGGAAAAGCGGCACAGACGATCACATTCGCAGCGATTGCGGACACGATCTATTCGACGAACACAATTACGTTGAGCGGGAGCGCAAGCTCTGGGTTAGAGGTTGCGTTCAGCGTGACGAGCGGCCCAGCAACGATTGTTGGGAATACGCTGACATTAACAGGAGCAGGAACGGTGATCGTGACAGCAACGCAAGGTGGAGATGTGAATTACGTTGCGGCTACGCCGGTGGTAATCAATTTCGCAGTATTTGCAACCGTTGTTGGGCGTGGGATTTTTTACAATAATTCCGCTTGGGACGGAAATAACGCAGCAGCCAATGCTCAGGATGATAAGGCGATCGCCACGGACAAAGCACCTCTGAGGCTGGGGGGCGTTGCGACCTTCACTAACTACACGTCCTATTCCAAGGGTATTAATGGGATCATCGTGGATCTGGCTGGTGTGGCTAATCCTAATGCCATCACGGCGGCTGATTTTAGAATAGTCATGGGTAATGATAATATTCCCATCGCTTGGCCCTCAGCCCCTGCCCTGGCGAGCGTCACCGCACGTGTTGGAGCAGGCGTGGGTGGTTCAACGCGAGTAACTCTCATTTGGCCAGATAACACCCTTACAAATATATGGATTGGCATCTCGACACTTGCTTCACCTGCGACCGGTTTACGAGTTGAGGATCAATTCTTCTTCGGCAACGCCATCGGAGACACCGGCAACTCCACGGCGAATGCGCAAGTTTCAATTGCAGATCAAGCCGCGATTCGTGCGCATCCGGCGACCTTTTTGTCTCCTGCTCTGTTGAATTCGCGATGGGATATCAACCGTGATCAACGAGTTGGCATCGCCGACGAAGCGATGGCACGGTCGCACATCACCACATTTTTGACCGCGCTCAAATTACTCAACCTCTCGGGTCTCACGATTCGACCCACTCCAGATATCGCACTTTTCTCCCTGCCAACAAGCGCGATCAGTGCGACCGCAATCGCGCAACGTTCTCCCACCCAAGTCATCATCGAGGCTACAGTGCAACACTCGGTTACTGCTGAATTGTGGATCGCCCCCACAGTGACGGGTCCATGGCATCGAAGTGAAATCCCTCCCACCTCGACAGCAGTCGAAAACGTCTGGCGTTGGACCGTCGAAGTGGATCCCGGAAATTCACAATATTTCTATTGCATACGTCATGTTACAAAGTAAGGTTCAAATATTCCCACGCGGAAAAGTTCAAGAAGGCGAATGAGGAACTCGATTAAATCTCAGTGGGTCACCCTGACGCTGTTATTATTTTCGGCAGAAATGCTGCAAGCTAATATTGTGTTGTCGGTGCCAGACACGGATATCCTGCCTAATGCACCAGGACAGACGCTGTGGATCTATGCCGTCAACGATAGTCTGCCCGTTTCGCTTCTCGGTTTGGGACTTAACCTTCAAATTGCTGATGGTGGACCCGCCGCTGGAGGGGTTATTTCTGGCCCTAGTATTACCGATATTGACATTTTCTCGCCCAAGGTTCTTTTCGGTTTCAACAACAACGGCCAAGGCGGATCAGGGAGCCTCCTGCCCCAAATTTACGAGGCCGCAACCTTGACTCAATCTGGTTACGTTCAGCTCAACCAAGGCACGTTCATCATCGGATCTGTCACGCTCGATACGACAGGGTTTTCCCTTTACGGGCAAACTTGGGAACTCAGCCTCGAATCATTGAACGGCCCCAGCGAACTATTCGGCAGCGATGGCAATCCGTTATCGGTTCTCTTGCGTCCCTCCATTCTCACCATGGTGCCAGAGCCGACCGTGTTCTCCATGTCGCTAGCTGGATTTTCCATCTTCCTCCTAACACGTGGTGGTCGGAAGTGCCTGCGCGTTTTGGGCGCTAATTTGAGGATCGATTAGTCGAAAACACAAGCCGCGAAAAGGGATTGCGGGTGAAAAGACGTTGATTTGGTTGGTGGCTGGTGGGATAGTGGGGTTTCTCAATTTTGATGCTAATCATGCGCTCACTAAGCACTCTCGTGGTTGGATTCCTGTTTTTTTTTGGAGGCATTATGCGTTCAAACGGTGCTGCGGATGAGTCGTATCGTGCAGGCCAGGTTTTGATGAAACCTCGCGCAGGAGAAGGTTTTGGCGCTCGTTTGGGGCAACTTCAGTTGAGGAATCAGCATCAGGTGTTGCGTGAGTTTCAACGCTTCGGGGGGTGGCAAGTTATCGAGTTACGGGAGGGCGAATCTGTTCGCGAGAAGATTCGCGATTATCAAGACAGTGGATTGGTGGAGTTTGCGGAGCCTAACTTTAAAGTTCATGCGGCAGGGCTTTCTAATGATCCCGCCGTGATCAATGGTTCTCAATGGGGGCTTACTAATATCGGTGCGGCCGCTGCTTGGGATTTGTTGCATGATGCGCCGCAGGTGGTTGTAGCTGTTATTGATTCAGGGTTGCGCGTCACTCATGTCGATTTGACGAATAACTTGTGGAGGAATCCGGCTGAGGTGGCTGGGGATAAAATCGACAATGACCGGAATGGTATGGTGGATGATGTTCACGGGTTCGCCAGCTACTATGACCTCGCTGGGATCCATAAGATTAGTGGTGATGTGACGGATGCTTATGGTCATGGGACTCATATTTCTGGGGTGATTGGTGCCATGGGGAATAATGGTATTGGCGGATCCGGGGTTGCTTGGCGAGTTCAGATCATGGCCCTTAAATTCTTTAATGATGTGGGGGATGGTAGTTTTGATGATGCTGTGGCGTGTATTGATTACGCGATTGGTCATGGGGCGCAGATTATCAACGCGAGTTGGAACGGAACGCAGAAATCTCTAATGCTTGAGGATGCGTTGAAGGCGGTTCGCAGCGCAGGAATACTGTTTGTCACAGCTGCTGGGAATGAGAATGGCAACAACGACTTGGTGCCACTTTACCCGGGTAGTTTTGGATTGGACAATATCATCGTTGTCACCGCCAATTCGCGCACGGATGGGATTTGGAAGACCAGCACCGGTCTGGGTGCTAATACGGGGCTGAAGAGCGTGGATCTTGCCGCGCCTGGGGATGATATTTTTTCGACTGGGATTTTTACGGACGAATCGTATGCACGCAAGAGCGGGACGTCGTTTGCGACAGCTTTTGTCTCTGGAGCGGCCGTTTTGCTTCGAGCACGCTTTCCGCAGCTCACGGCAGCGGAGCTACGTAACCGGTTGCTAGCGACCACGGATCCTGTAGCTGCGTTTGCTGGGAAGACACGCACTGGTGGTCGCCTGAATCTGAGCAACGCTTTGAAGAGTGATCCCGTCGCTGAACTTCGGTTGGTGGTTTCCTCCGGCCCGAATCCGTTCCTCATCTACAAGAGTTACTCGTTATCGATGCCGATTGTTTTGGAGAGTTCAACGAATCTCAAGGTTTGGCTGCCCATCCAAACGAATAGTTTTACCTCCGCTCCACCTTGGCAACAGACACTGACCCGCCCCGCCAACTCGGCATTATTCTACCGCCTACGTTACAATTGATGAGTATTTATGAAGGCTTTATTAACCGTCAAAAACCGCTCCGCTCGGGCTGGTTTTACGCTGATTGAACTTCTAGTAGTTATCGCCATCATTGCCATATTGGCGGGGATGCTGCTTCCTGCCTTGAGCAGTGCCAAGGCGAAGGCCAAAGGGGCGAAGTGCCTGAGTAATCTACGGCAAATGGGTTTGGCGATGACTATCTACATCGGCGACCATGGCGTCTATCCTGTGGGGATTGATGGAGCTAACGAAGCGGCTTGGATTTGGCCCGCGCTTTTACGTCAAACGATGTATAGTAGCGGAGGGAGCACAGAGGTTTTTCATTGTCCTTCCGCACCGCCCGCGTCGCAATGGATCCCAAAATTCGGAAGCGGCAAAGCTGCGGGTCTCGGTTATTTGAAGGATGAAGTGCGGCTAAAGCCAGGGGGGACGTTTTTCATGAGTTATGGGTATAACGTCTGGGGTGCTTTTGCAGGCAACACGCCTAATACAGGTCTTGGCGTTTATCTGGGTGACCCCGTCTGGGGAGAGACGAAGGAAACAGCCGTTGTTAAACCTTCCGAAATGATCGCCATTGGGGATAGCAATTGGGATCTCAAACAAAAAGGGGATCGGGATTGGAGCGGCTTTATTGGCATGTATGAGGAGCGACAGTGGCCGTTGGAGCTGCATAACAAACGTGCAAAAATTCTTTATTGCGACGGCCACGTCGAGTCCAAGCGTCGACTTGATATCATTGGCCAACTCCACAAAGACTTGGGGTCTAAACAGAAAGCGGCATCGCAGTGGAACCGCGATAATCGTCCACATTACCCTTAGCGTAGAACGGTTGTGCGTCGAGTTGTGATGTGAGGAGTTAGGTTAGGTGAAATATGGAGCGAGCGAAGGGATTCGAACCCTCGACGTTCACCTTGGCAAGGTGATGCTCTACCAGACTGAGCTACGCTCGCGTTCCAAGTTATTAGAATTTAAGGAATGGCACCCAGATTGCAAGATTTCTTTTCTGAAAGTGTTCGGTCGCCAGAGTTCCCGTGCGATCTTCGGGCCGCGATTTGCGGACTAGGAATAAACTTGTTTCAACGGCTGCGTCGCTTAATTCTCAATCACTTATGCCTATTCCAGAATTTAACGAGATCAAGGTTCCTGCCTTGCAGCTTTACGCAGATGGAAATGAGCACCGTCTTTCTGATGTGTATGGGATCCTCGCCAAAACCTTCCAACTGACACCTGAGGAGCTTGTTGACCCGCTTCCAAGTGGAAATTCCCGCTGGCGCAATCGCGTAAGCTGGGCGTGTCTTGATCTGCTTTATGCTGGTTTGTTGACCCGCGTCAAACGTGGTCTCTACTCCATTACGGAGGCAGGCAAGCAGGAGGCTTTAGGGAATCCAAAGTCTCTTCACCGTGATTATCTCATGAAGTTCCCAAAATTTGTAGAATTCATGCAGAAAACGGGCGCAAAGCCGGTCGCTGCGACGGGGGATTCTGTACAAATTCAGGAATTTGAAGGGAACGCAAAACCACCTTTGGAATTGATGGCAAGTGCCCATAAGATCCTCGCTGAGACACTGAAGAAAGAGGTCTTGGACTTGGTCAAAGAAATGGATCCCTTGCGGTTTGAGAAGCTCGTGCTGGATTTACTCCTTGCGATGGGATATGGCGGCTCACGGACTGAGGCAGCGAATCTAACAAAGGCCTCCCACGATGAAGGGATCGACGGTGTGATCAATGAGGATCGTCTGGGATTGGATGTGATTTATGTTCAGGCAAAACGGTGGCAGCAAACGGTTGGTCGGAAGGAGATTCAGAGCTTCGTCGGCGCACTGGCCGGACAACAGGCGAACAAAGGGGTGTTTATCACGACGAGCGAGTTTGCTCAGACGGCTACGAATTACGCTAAGCAAGTCTCACAGAAGGTCATACTGATTGATGGCGATCGGCTGGCTGATCTCATGACACAATACAACATTGGGGTGACCCTTAGGCATTCCTATGAGATCAAACATGTCGATGGGGATTATTTCGAGAACGAGTAATCTCGTTCGACTCCTTCTCGGGTTAAGTGCTTCATCTCGCCGTTCAGTCTTGCGTGACTGAAACGTTGCTTCCTTCCGTTGGGTTGATTAGGGTTTTGGCGTTAACAAATATGTATCGTATGAAATTTCGATTGCTTCTTCTTTTGGCGTTTCTTGTGGCGATGGCTCCTGTGCAGGGGCAAAACGCGGGTCCACTGCGGGTGTTTATCCGGGCGGGAGAGAAAACGCATGGCGCCGGGCAGCATGACGGGCCGGTCTTTTTGAAGGATTGGACGAAGTTGTTGACCGAGCGCGGTGCCAAGGTGGATGGGAAGGTGGGTTTTCCATCGGGGACGCAATTGGAGAATACGGATGTGGTGGTGATGTATGCGGCGGAGGCAGGTACGGTGGCGGGTGAGGATCGGGCGAATTTGGAGAAGTTTTTGAAACGCGGGGGTGGGTTGGTGGCGATCCATGATTCGGTGTGTGGCACGGATCCTCAGTGGTGGAAGACGGTGATTGGGGGAGCGTGGGAGCATGGGTTCTCGAAGTGGTTCGAGGGGGATGTTTCGATGTATTTCACGGATTATAAGCATGAGCTGACGGAGGGGGTATCGAATTGGGATTTTGATGATGAGATTTACTATGATCTACGAATGATGCCTGAGGCGAAGGTGTTGTGTGCGTCGTATGCGCCGGATAAGCGCAATAGTAAAGGGGGGCGGATTATGCCTTCGGTGTATGAGATTGTTCCGCAGATGTGGGTTTACGAGAAGGATAACTACCGAGCGTTTGTTTCGATTCCCGGGCATAATACGAAGTCATTCGGGTTGCCGCATTTTCGCGGGATGTTGCTGCGAGGGATTGCGTGGGCGGGTAAACGGGAGATGAATTCGCTTTGTTCGAAGGTTGAGTTGGAGAGTTTTCGTTATCCGGAGGGTGGGCCCTCACGTCCTGAGGCGACGTTGGCGCAAATTAAAACGTGGTCGGAGTTTACGACTTCATTGGCAGCCGCGGAGCCATTGGTTCAAAAGCCGATGTCGGTGGATTGGGATCCTGCGGGTCGGATGTGGGTTTTGGAAGCAGTGGAGTATCCCGCGAAGACCGATAAGAACCGCCCGGCAAAGGATCGCATCTCTATTTTGGAAGACACGACGGGGGATGGAGTGATGGATAAAAAGACGGTTTTTTATGAGGGCTTGGAGTTGGCCACTAGTTTTGTGTTTTACAAGGATGGTGTGATTGTGTCTCAGGCGCCGGATGTGCTTTTTGTGCGGGATACGAACGGGGATGGAAAGGCGGAGACTGTCGAGAAGGTATATACGGGTTTTGGCACGTTCGATACGCATGCGGTGATTAGCAATTTGCGATGGGGGATGGATGGATGGATTTATGCGACGGTGGGGTATAGCCGTGGGGATATCAAATCGGGTGATGGTTCGAAGTATTTTGGGAAGATCAACGACGGGGTGTTTCGGTTTAGACCTGATGGAAGTGGGATTGAGCAATACTCTTCGAAGGGAAGTAATACTTGGGGGGTCGATATTGCGCCTGATGGGGAGGTTTTTTACTCTCAAGCCAACGGGAATCATATTGACCACGTTGTGATGCCGGAAGGGGTCTTAACGCGGGCGAAGGTCGGGAACGCAACCAGTTTTAAAAACATCGAGGATCATAACAAAGCGTTTCCTGCACGAGAGTATCATCAGCAGGCTTATGTGCAGATCGATTGGGTGGGCAATTGGACGGCAGCGGCGGGAGCTTGTATTTACAACGGGGGAGCCTGGCCGGCGAAGTGGGACTACACGTTCACGGTTACCGAACCGACGTTGAATCTGGTGCATTTGGATATGCTCAAGGCCAAGGGCCCCACGTTCACCGCGTCGCGACCGGGTGAGTATCCTGACTCGGAGATTGTGGCGAGCACGGATCTGTGGTTCCGGCCGATTCACACGCGAATTGGACCTGATGGAGCACTCTACATTTTAGATTTCTACAACCAAGCCGCGATCCACAATGATACGCGCGGCCCGAAACACGGCCCGAACAACGCGGCGGTGCGACCGGATCGCGACCATTACTTTGGTCGTGTTTGGCGAGTGCAGCACAAGGATGCCAAGAAGTTGGTGATTCCGAATCTCACCAAAGCTTCGTCGGCTGAATTGGTGCAAGCCCTGAACCACGCTAATGGCACGGTGCGCATGAACGCGCAGCGTCTACTGATCGAACAAGGTAAGGTGGAGACCGTCGCTGCGGTTCAGGCATTGGCATTGAGCAGTGATGCTTCCACATTGACGCGAGTGAATGCGGCGTGGACGGCGTTGGGGATCGCTCGGGCCCAGAATTCGGAGATGCTGACGGCACTCTGGAAATCCGGCAGCCCTGTGTTGCAACGTACCGCAATGCAGATGTTGCGTCACACGGCGTTGCCTGCGGATTTGAGCCAAGACTTTCAGGCATGGGGGCCGTTGCTCATGGGTATGGGCGAAGCGATCCGGACGGCAGACGAGCGGACTCGGCTGGAGATATTGATGACGTTTGCGATGAGCGAAACTCGTTGGTATGAGACCGATGAAAGTGCCGGAGCACGCAAGTATCTGTTAGAAACATTTGAGTTCCTCAAGGATAGTTGGTCCCAATCGGCGATGGTGGCTTATTACAAAAAAGCACCGGTGCAATTCCTTCGAACGGCAATGGAAGTTGGGGGCGATTACCTGCGAATTCCGGTAGTGGAACTGAGCCGCGTGATTGCTTCGTCTGAGGATAGTAGCAAGGCTGGTGCGCTTGTGGTGGCGTTGGCTCGGCAGAGTGGCGGTGAGGCACTGAAGGTTGTGGCGTTAGAAAGCCTGAGCGCGAACCTGAAACCCAGCGTTGTGCCCACTTGGTCTAGCGAGCTTCAGGAAGCATTGGCGGCGTTGCTCGCGTCGAAGGATCCCGCTGTCCCTACTGCTACCTTGCCCTTGATCTCGCGTTGGGATAAGGACGGCAAGATGGCTGCTCAGACTGCAACATTGGTGGAGCAAATGATCACGCAAGTGAATGATGCCAGCCAGTCGGATGATCAGCGTGCTCAGTTGGCTACTAGTCTGCTAGCTGTGCGTCAGGTTAACGCCAAGATCATGCCAGCAGTCGCCAACATTGCGGGCTCGAATGCTTCAGCCGATTTACAACGTCGGGTGATTGATGCGCTCGGTAACAGTGGCGATCCCGCAGCCGGTGCGGCGATTACCAGGGTTTTTTCGCAACTACCTGCAAGTGCTCAGGAGGCAGCGTTCGCTCAACTTATCAAACGGGCCGAGTGGTCGTTAGGTTTAGTCGAGGCACTGGCTTCTAAAAAGATTGCCTTGTCGCTCTTGAATCCTGTTTCGATTGGACGGCTTCGGACCCATGCAAACAGGGGAGTTTCAGAACGCGCAATTGCGGTGATCAACGATTTGCGAGGGCCGGAGATGAAGGAGAAAAATGCGCTGATCGCGCTACTGACGCCCGAGGTTGAGAAGCCGGGGAACAGTGCGCGAGGTAAAGAATTATTCACACAGAATTGCGCAGCTTGCCACAAATTCAATGGCGATGGACGTGATCTAGCACCGGACCTTACCGGCATGGGCGTGCATGGTGCGGCAGAATTGTTGGTGCATATCATTGATCCGAATCGTGTGGTGGAACCCAATTATTTGTCGTGGAGTTTCGATACTCTCGATGGGGAAACTTACGACGGAATTGTGGGGCGCGAGAATCGGGAAAGCGTGTTCATCCGCACGGCTGTGGGTGATCTGGAGTTGAAGACGGCAAAGATCAAGAATCGTCGTAACACAGGACGGTCGTTAATGCCGGATGGCTTTGAAGCATTGGAGGCTGCTGGTCTTCGGGACATCCTCACCTATTTGACCGAAGGAGATTCACGATTCCGTGTGCTCGATCTCGGACAGGCCTTCACTGCAAATTCGACTCGTGGGATTTATGTTTCGTCGGAGTCTGCGAGTGAGAGCGTCCAGTTCAAGCGTTTCGGTTTGATGAAGGCCGGCGGCGTTCCATTCGAAGTGGCTAATCCTGCTAAAACCGCTAATGGAAATAATGTGGTGGTTCTGAAAGGTGGCGAAGGATTGGCTCGTACGTTTCCGGAAAAGGTGGAGATCGATGGGCATGGGGTAAAAGCCAAACGTCTCCATTTCTTGGGTGGTGTTGGCGGTTGGGCGTTTCCTTGCTGCGGCACTGATCGTCACGAGAACCTTCCGGTCGCAAAAGTAACTGTGAACTATGGTGACGGTCAGAGCGAGGTGATCATACTCACGAACGGCGTGGAATTCGCTGATTACATTGGGGAGTTTGACGTGCCGGGGTCGAAGAGAGTGGAGGACATTGTTAAATCGGGCCAGGTACGTTGGTTCACGAAAGTGTTAAAGCGCGAGGCTGCGATAAAAACGATCACACTGGAGAGTTTTAGCAATTTCGTCGCGCCGACATTTGTCGCGATTACTGCCGATAATGGGGATCAAGCGGTACAGAAAGCGGACGCGGCACCTGCGGCGTTGTCGGTGACGGCTCGCACATTGATCGTGGGTGGTAATAGCAGCCATGATTTTAATAAATGGTTTAACGAAGTAGATTCCGCAACGCTGAAGGCTGGGGGCATCGCTGCGAATTATACCGAAGCAACTGATCAAGTGGGCGCGGTGCTCAAAGATTTGGACGTGCTTTATCTCTCCAACAACAAGCCGTTTCCCGATGCGGCGACGCGGGACGGAATCTTCGCGTTTGCTGATGCCGGCAAGGGGTTGATGCTGGTTCATGCGGCACTTTGGTATAGTTGGAACAATTGGCCGAGTTACAACGCGGGGTTGGTGGGCGGAGGGGCGCGAGGACACGACAAATACGGCGAATTTGAAGTGACGGTGGTCCAACCGGATCATCCTATCATGGCGGGTGTGCCTAAAACATTTAAGCTTTCGGATGAACTCTATCATTACGAAGGGGGTTCCAAGAATGCCAAAATCACCGTGCTCGCCACGGGTCGAAACGCGGCGGGAGAAACTTGGCCCGTGGTTTGGGTGACCACTCACCCGAAAGCAAAAATCGCCTGCATGAGCTTGGGTCACGATGCGTCAGCGCACAACCACAAGGCTTACCAGACTCTCCTCAAAAACATGCACGATTACGTATCGGGCAAGGTGAAATAACAAGGGTTGCTCGGCAACTATTTCAGGTGGGGTCGCCCCGGTTGTGGGGCGTGAAAGATTTTACGTACTCCATATTGAAATCGCTGTCTTGGGTTCTATAGTCATCATCACTGAAAGATTGATGAGTAATTCACAAGAGAGTCGCCAACCGTGGGATGTCAACGCGGCCCGAGGTCTGTATAATATCGACCGATGGGGAGCTAAATACTTCGACATCAACGATGCGGGGCATGTCGTGGCGACGCCACTGCAAGAGGCGGGGGCTTCTGTAGACCTGACGGATGTGATCGAGGAGGCAAAATCGCGGGGTTTGCGTTTCCCGCTGTTGATCCGTTTTCAGGATATTTTGCGCCATCGAGTCGAGGCGATCAACCAGGCGTTTCGGAACTCCATCGTGGAGTTTAATTACCAAGGCCAATACCGCGGCGTTTTTCCGATCAAGGTGAACCAACTTCGCGAGGTGGTGGAGGAAATTCTTGATGCCGGAAAGCCGTTCCAATTTGGGTTGGAGGTCGGGAGCAAACCCGAATTGTTTGCTGGCCTAGCACTTCAACGACAGATTGGTGATCTGATCATTTGCAACGGTTATAAGGACGTGGTGTTTATCCGGATGGCGTTGATGGGGATCAAGCTCGGGCGCAAAGTGATCATGGTTGTCGAGAAGCTTGAGGAGTTGCGCCAGATCCTCACGGTCTCCAAGCAAATGAATGTGGAACCGTTGATCGGTATCCGCGCTCGGTTGCTGAGCAAGGGTGCGGGAAAATGGGCCGAGAGTGGCGGTGAGAACGCGAAGTTCGGATTGAGCACCGGGGAGCTTTTGGCGGCGGCAGAAATGTTGCGCAAAGACAATTTGAGCCATTGCTTCAAACTTCTGCACTTCCACATTGGGTCGCAAGTGCCCGATATTTTGACCGTCAAGAAGGCGGTGCAGGAAGCGACGCGGTTTTACGCCAAGCTCTATAAGATGGGTTTTTTGATCGAGTTCATGGATGTGGGCGGAGGGTTGGGAGTGGATTATGATGGAAGCCGATCGGCGTTCGATAATTCCACGAATTATTCGCTGCAAGAATACACAAACGACGTGGTGTATTACATCGGGGATGTCTGCAACGCGGAAAAGGTGCCCCATCCTATCATCGTAAGCGAGAGTGGTCGGGCGATTGTGGCTCATCACAGCGTGCTCATTGTTGAAGTCTTTGGTGCGATTGCAAAAAACCGTGAGGACCTTGGCCTCACTTATGGCGAGAACGAGCATGCGCTTGTCAGAGAGCTGTTGGACATCAATAAGAACTTCGCAAAGCTGAATAAGCTGGAGGCCTTTCATGATGCGCTGGAGCGTAAGGAGGATGCGCATAACATGTTTACCCTTGGCTTGATGGAGTTGCCGGAGAAGGCCAAAATCGAGAGTCTTTACTGGGAGATCAGCGGCAAAGTCGTCGAGAGTTTTAAGGGGCAAGCTTATATTCCCGCTGAGATTCGGAAGTTGGGAGACCTGCTGGGAGATCAATACCTCTGTAACTTTTCTGTTTTTCAATCGTTGCTCGATCACTGGGCACTGGGACAACTATTCCCGATCATGCCGGTTCATCGACTTGATGAGGCACCAACGAACGAAGGGACGCTGGTTGATATCACGTGCGACTCCGATGGTCAGATCAACAAGTTTGTGGGGCTACGCGATGTGCATGACACGTTACCCCTCCATGCGCTCAAGACGAACGCGCAAGGAACGGAACCCTATTATCTCGGATTTTTTCTGATGGGAGCCTATCAGGATATCATGGGCGATCTGCATAACCTTTTTGGCCGCGTCAACGAGGTCCATGTGTTTCTAGATCCCGATGAACCCGCAGGCTATTATATTGAGGAAGTCATCGAAGGGAACACGATCGTGCAGACCTTGGCTGCAGTGCAGTATGACGAGCACGAACTCAAGCGACAGATGAAGGCCCAGATGGATGAAGCGATCAAGAGCGACCGATTAAAGCCCTCCGAGGCGATGCGTTTGCTCGATGAGTATGAGCGAGGCTTGAAGGAATACACTTACCTTTCCTTCTGATCCTGTCACTGTGCCGCATGTCTGATTACGTACCCAAAACCGAACTGCTTCGCTCCTTGGGTCGTTTGGTGCGTGGGTTATCCGCGCTCTTTTGGGGTTTACCCATCGCGTTGTTTGTTTGCGTCAAAATTGCGACGGTCGAGTGGACAAAGCCGCTATTTATTTTGGCACCCGTCGGTGCCACGGCATTGCTCTTTTATGGACTCGCGTTGCTGAGTCATTTTCAACAGCAAGAACGTGTGTGGCGACTGGCTCTCGACCGTGCGAAATTGGTTGCGGTCGTCAATATCGGCTTATCCCCATTTTGTTTCTGGTGGGGTCAATTACCCAGCATCCTTTTTTACAATATCGCCGTCGGAATGTTATTGGTTTCGGGTGTGCTGTTTATTTTCAATCTGAACCTCGTTCTGCAACGTCTGGCGGCGATGCTCCCCGATGAAACGCTGCGGTCGGAGACGCGAATTTTCGGTAATCTAAATCGTATCCTATTACTTCTGGTTCTTGGTGGACTGGCAGGATATTTGGTGCTGTTACAGATCACAAACTTACCCGATTGGCTCATTCGTGTAATGCTTGCGCTGACCTTCGCGAAACCATTGGTTCTGGGATTATTTGCAGTGTTGATCCTGCTACCCTTGGCGATGACGATGACGCTGATTTGGAAAATTAAAGAAGCGGTTTTCTCAAGCGTGTTTGGCGCGGAATGACAAAGACTGTTAGGGGATGGATTTTTTCTCTGGCGGCACGAAGTCACTGTTATTGACGCCTTTGGCACTAGTGGGTGGCGGCGGCGTCACACCGCAGGCAAGCATGGCTTGATGAATCGCGGCAATCGTTTCGAAGGAAGGCTTGAAGTTTCCCGGACGAAACCCTTCAGCAATCAACAGCGGCGTCCAGCCCCAATTGTTTTTTTGGTTCCATACTTCGACCTTCGCGCCGTGGTTGGCGAGGAAATGGACGACTTTGGGCAAATTCTTGTAAGCAGCACCGTGCATGGCCGTTTCGCCATGCTTGTCGACGGCGTTGATATCGGCGCCAATTGTCAAAAGCCATTCGAGAACTTCCAACACTTCTGGCTCCTCGCCGGCGACTTCACCCGCCGTCGGTGTGCCGAACCCAGCCGCAGCGATCAGCGGTGTGTCGCCATCCACATTAGTGATCGTCGGGTCGGCCCCCAAGTCGTAGAGCAATTTCAAGAGGGCGATGTCCGCAGTCTTGGACGCGAGAAGGAACGGAGTGCCGCCGGTGGTGTTGAGGAGATTTTTGCCACCGTGCCCTTTGGCGATGCGCGCGTTCACGTTGGCGCCTAGGGCGACGAGTTTGCGGACGAACGCAAGGGAATCGATGTTGCCGGAGCCATCGGGCGGCGGCGCGCCGTCTTCATCCTCGCCGTGGTTGGGTTTGCGAACCCAAGTGATGTTGTGCAGAGCTGTGTAACCGCCGCGTTGGTCGTTCGGATCGGCACCCGCTTTGACCAGATCAATCGCCATTTCGAAGTAGCCATTTTCAACCGCCATGAGCAACGGAGTCATTCCAGCCTGTGGGCCGCGCCCGACTTTGCGTTTGGCCCGTATCGGCTCGTTTACATCGACGCCAGCTTGGAGAAGAAGTTTGACGACGTTGGCGCGGCCTTCGCGAATGGCAAACAAGAAGGGGGTGAATCCGCCATCGAGTGGAGTTTGAAAATCGGCGCCAGCCTCCAGCAACGACTTCACGACGTTGGCGTGCCCTTCGGCGGCGGCCCACATGATCGCCGTTTGCCCCCGACGTTCCTTGGCATTCACGTTGGCCCCTTTGGCAAGGAGTGCTCGAACGCACTCGGCATTGCCGGTGCGAGCAGCGGTCATTAAAACCGTTTCGGAACTCCGTGCATGGGTGTTCGCGTCTGCGCCAACGGCTAACAACGATTTAATTATCTCGGCGTTGCCGTTTTGGCAGGCCATCAAAAGAGGCGATATTCCATAACGGTTGGTCTCGTTCGCATCCGCGCCGGCTTTCAAAAGTGCTTTGACTTGGGCAAGATCGTTGTTCCGCGCCGCGTCGATCAAAGGCGTGAAAATATTATCCGCCCGGATCAAAATGCCGGCCAGCAGGAAGCAAATAAAGATGCGCGCGAGTCTCACATCGAAAGAGGAAACAGGTCGGTGAGTTTGCCGGTGCTATCCGCAAATGAATCGAGCCGCACCCCCACTTTGTCCAGCAACGTCAGATGCAGGTTCGCCAGCGGCGTTGGCTTTTTAAATCGAATATGCCGATTTCCTTTCATGCCTCCCGCCGCTCCGCCGGCCAAGATAATCGGGAGATTGGTGTGGTCGTGCACGTTCGGATTGCCAATGCCGCTACCGTAAAGATAGAGGGAGTGATCGAGGAGGGAGCCATTTCCTTCCGGTGTGTTTTTCAGCTTTTGTAGAAACTCCCCGAAAAGAGAGACGTGGAACGCATTGATCTTGGCCATGCGCGCGATTTTGTCGGGGTCATTCCCGTGATGGGAAAGGGGATGATGGGGATCTGGGACGCCAATCTCCGGATAGGTCCGATTGCTGGTTTCGCGCGCAAGTTGGAAGGTAATCACGCGAGTGACATCCCCCTGAAAGGCAAGCAATTGCAGATCGAACATGAGCCGCGCATGATCCGCGTACGCCGGCGGCACCCCCAGGGGCCGATCCAAATCGGGCAACGCGGTGTTTGCGGCGTCTGCTTCCGCGCGCTGAATCCTGCGTTCCACCTCGCGCACCGTTTCAAGATACTGGTCGATCTTGGCGCGATCGCCAAGGCCCACTTTTCTTTTGAGACGCGAAATTTCGTGGTTGAAACCGTCCAGCAGGCTGGCGCGCTTTCGCAGGGTCGCCTGACGTTCAGCCGCGTTGCCACCCTCGCCAAACAGGCTTTCAAATACGATTCGAGGATGCGCTTCAGCAGGCAACGGCGTGGTGGGTGAAGACCATGAAAGATTATTTTGATAGACGCAGGCGTAACCGTTGTCGCATTGGCCAACGGTCTGCATTAAATCCATCGACATTTCTAGGGAAGGAAGCTGCGTTGCCAGCCCGACCTGTCGAGCCGCAATTTGGTCGACGGTGGTGCCCAAATAATAATCACTTCCTTCCGTGTGCTTCGCTTTGGCGGCGCTGAGGAAAGCAGCATTGGAGGTGGCGTGGGATCCAGGATAGGCGTTGGCCAATTCCATGTTCGTCAGCACAGTCAAGTGGTTCTTGACCGGCGCGAGCGAGTCGAGAATCGGCGAAAGTTCATCGAGAGTTCCCTCGCTGCGCGGTGTCCAGCGGGATTGGTCGCATCCCATCGGCATGAAAACAAACCCGAGGCGACGGATGGGTTTAGCCGCCGTTTTGTCCAGTGCCGTGGCTGCAGGAATCATCGCGTCCAGCAAGGGCAGAGCCAATGTGGCGCCCACCGACTTCAGAAAGGTCCTTCGGGGCAGGAATTTTTTGGTGATAATCATAGGGAGTTCCTCATTTTAAAGGGCACGCTGTTTACGACCGCAATGATCAGGGACGAAAATCTAAAGTCATCAGCTTCGGTTTGATTGACGATTTTGCGAATGGCAGGCCCATCGTACGATTCAATCCCGCGGCCAAGAGCAAAGGTGAGAAGTTTCTCGGCGAATGTGCCGACAAATAAGTCCGGTCGTTTCAAAAGCGTTTGTTCGAGGGCATCGACTCCCGTCAATTGGCTCCCATCCGGAAATCCACCCGAAGCGTCTACTGGTTTGCCGTCCTCCAAATCCCGCCAACGGCCCAACGCATCGAAATTCTCTAAAGAGAAGCCGACCGGGTCCATCAGGTTGTGGCAACTCGCGCATGCCGGATTGGCTCGGTGTTGCGCCAAGCGTTCGCGACCCGACAACGTTGAAGAAATTGTCCTTTCTTTAAGCGCGGGCACATCCGCCGGCGGTGGAGGCGGCGGCGAGCCGAGCAGATTGCCAAGAATCCAGTGGCCACGGATCACCGGCGAAGTGCGCGTGGCGTATGAGGTCACGGAAAGAATGCTTCCGTGGCGGAGCAACCCGCCCCGTTTGCTGTCGGGCTTCAGTGCCACTTTACGAAAATGGCTGCCCTGAATTCCAGTGATGCCATAATGCTTCGCCAGCCGATCATTCAGAAAAGTGTAGTCGCTTTTGAGCAGTCGCAAGACGCTTTGATCTCCTTCCAAGATGCTTTCAAAAAAGAGGATTGTTTCCTGCCGGAAGGCCTGACGCAGGTTGTCGTCGAAATCCGGAAAAAGCCGCGCATCCGGCGAGAGGGAGTTGAGGTTCCGGAGATACAGCCATTGGTCCGCGAAATTGGTCGCCAGACTGCGCGCGCGGGGATCTGCGAGCATCCGTTTAACTTGCTTCGCAAGTGTTTTCGGTTTGCTGAGTTCGCTCCGGCTCGCTAAATCCAGCAACTCATCGTCCGGGATGCTGCTCCAGATGAAAAATGACAAACGCGAGGCAAGTTGAAGGTCAGGTAGACGGTACGCGGTCTTCGGCGAAACCCCGTCCGGATCTTGCTCGATGTGGAAAAGAAAGTGAGGGCTGACCAGAATTGAACTCAAGGCCGTCTCAATGCCAGCCTCAAAACCGTCCTGCGCCCTGGCTTTACGGAAGTAACTCATCGGCAGATCCATGTCTTCTTTCGTGACTGGACGGCAAAAGGCGCGCCGCATCAGCGACGAAAGAATTTTCTCCGCGCACGGTTCCTCCTCGGAGGCCCGCGAAGGCTTCGCCACAAAAATCCGCCGGCGGCTCAGCGTATCTCCTGAGCCCGTTGAGTTATAGGGGCCGGTGATGGAAACCTCGTAGATGGCGGGACTCAAACGCGGATGCCGGTGCATATTAAAGGCCACCGAGTAAGGCTGGCGTTTTCGCTCGAGCAACGCGGCGGAGCTTTGGACGAACGTAACGCCGACTTCATGAAATCCGGCTTTCACCGGCGCGCGAATTTTCAGTTTTCCATCCACACTCTCGTAATCGTTGGGGACCACTGGCGGTGCCACGGTGAAGGATTGAATGCAATCCTGGTCGAGGATCAGTTCAAGGTTATACGTCCCATTCAACCCTTCAATTTCTTCGTTTCGATCACGAGCCAGTCGAATCTGAAAATCATAATCGCCATCGACGGGAAAGGTGTGGCGAATCAACTTCCCACCGCGCGTGCCCAAAGGTAGCCCCTCAACGTGCGATTCCTGCGTTACGTCCGCAGGAATGCGGTAGGTGTCGCCCCCCGGTTTGTTGCGCGGCGCGCCGATGGCTAATTGACTGATCTTTTGAGCGGCGGTGATGTAGCGGCCCAGAAGGGTTGGCGAAAGCATTCCGACCGTGACGTTGTCAAAACCATGACTCGCCTCGTCCTTCGGGAGCAGTGCCGTGGCGTCGATTTCTACTCCAAGCAGATCGCGGATGGCATTCTGATATTCAGTCCGATTCAGCCGGCGAAATGTCTCGGTGCGGCCTGGGTTCGGATTCTTTGCGGCGATTATGTCGAGTGCCGTGGCCAGTTCCCCGATCACCTCATGGTATGTTTTTTCATTCGGACGCGGCTTGCCAATGGGAGGCATCTGCCGTGAATTTACTTTTCGAATTACTTTTTCCCACGCGTCGCCATTCTCGTCAACGCGCACTCCCACCAAAGCCTCCAGATTGAGTGACCCCTTTTGCACTTCACGATCATGGCAATCATAACAGTATTTTTTCAACACTTTGGCTGTTTCGTTAGGAACAGCGGGCATCGCGCGCGGATTAAGCGTGATCGCGGCGAACAACGCGCTGAGGAAGCGAATGTGGAACGACGGCAAGAACTTCATTGGCTGTGCTCCTTTTTACTACGTAATTCTCGTTGTTCAAGTCTGGGTTTCGGCCGTTGCGATCGGTTTAACCCGCGCTGCGAGCATGATTGTGGGAAAAGCGGCCATCGATTTCGTGGAAGGTAAAAAACACCCACTGCTAAACCCTCGACGATCATCCACAGGATCCATCTCCAATTGTTTTTCTGGTTCCACACTTACCTTCGTCATGGCCCAGACCCCAGAACAAAACCCATGGTCCTGTATTTTAAGAAGTCTCCGTTCAAAAACTACACGACATATCGACGTGATAAACTTGAGTTTTTTCAGTTGTTCACCGCATTCTAGTTTTCTTTGATGTATGTCCACAGAACCGAATCCATCCGAGCAAGTTGAAGCCGTCGCTTCAGACTTCATTCGCGAAATCGTGGCTGCTGATATTCTCTCTGGTAAGAATGAGAGTAACGTCATCACACGGTTCCCGCCCGAACCCAACGGCTATCTGCATATTGGGCATGCCAAATCGATCTGCCTCAATTTTGGCATTGCCGCTGAACATTCAGGGGGCCGGTGCCATCTGCGTTTTGACGATACGAACCCGACTCGAGAGGAGATCGAGTATGTGCATTCCATTCAAGAGGATGTGCGATGGCTGGGTTTTGACTGGGGAGCGCATCAATTTTACGCCTCGGATTATTTTGAACAACTTTATCAGTTTGGACTCAAACTAATCCGTTCGGGCCATGCTTATGTGTGCGATCAAAGTGCCGAGGAGTTCAAACGCGACCGTGGCACTCCCACAGTTCCCGGGACTCCCAGCCCGTGGCGCAACCGCACTGTGGAAGAGAATCTCGACCTGTTCCAACGGATGCGAGCGGGTGAATTTCCGGATGGTGCCCGTACGCTGCGAGGGAAGATCGACATGGCTTCACCCAACATACACTTGCGTGATCCCGGTCTGTATCGCATTCGGCACGCATTCCATCATCGCACCGGCAATCAATGGTGTATTTATCCGATCTACGATTACGCGCATTGCCTTTCCGATGCGCTGGAAACGATTACGCACTCGATTTGCACGTTGGAATTTGAGGTGCATCGACCGCTTTACGATTGGATTCTCAATCAGCTCCCTGTGCCGGCGCATCCGCAGCAAATCGAATTTGCACGCCTCAACCTGAGCTACACCGTGTTGAGCAAACGCAAGCTCCTGCAACTCGTGCAGGAAGGACTGGTTTCGGGCTGGGATGATCCACGGATGCCGACCTTGGCTGGTCTCCGACGCCGAGGATTTACGCCGAGCGCGATTCGTGCTTTCTGCAAGCGCATTGGTGTCACGAAATATAATGGCCTGACCGATATTGCGTTGCTTGAATACTCCTTACGCGAGGATCTCAATAAGCGGGCACTTCGCACGTTGGCCGTTTTGCGACCCTTGAAAGTTGAAATCCTGAATTACCCCGAGGGACAGGTCGAGCAACTTGAGGCCATCAACAATCCAGAGAACCTAGGCGACGGCACGCGACGGTTGCCATTTTCACGCACGATCTTCATTGAGCAGGACGACTTCATGGAGGTTCCATCGAAGAAATTCTTCCGGCTCATTCCTGGGGGTGAAGTGCGGTTGCGCTACGCCTACATTCTGAAATGTGAGGAGGTCATCAAAGACGCGCACGGAACGGTAATCGAACTCAAATGCAGTGTGGATCTCGATTCAAAATCAGGGGGGATTACGTCGGGGCGCAAGATAAAGGGAACCATCCATTGGGTTTCCGCCGACCATGCGTTGGAGGCTGAGGTTCGACTTTATGACCGGTTGTTTACCGTCGAATCACCCGATGGTGACTCGGAAGGCCGGGATTTTAAGACGTTTCTTAATCCTCACTCGCTGGAAACCATTACGAACGCAAAACTCGAACCTAGCCTAGCCCAAGCGAGCCCGGATAAGAGTTACCAATTTGAACGAATCGGCTATTTCCAGGTTGATCCGAAAGACTCCAAGCCCGAACGACCCGTCTTCAACCGCACTGTAACGCTCAAAGATTCTTGGGTAAAAGCAGGAGGGCCCTCCCATTAAAAGACATGAGCATCTGTTTTGCAGCTTGGATGCGAGGAATCCAACACTAGAAGCACGCGAGTTAGCTCCTCAAACTCTCGGAGCAGCAAAGCCGTAGAACCCTTTGCGTCACTGACGTTTGAAGCGGTTTTATTCCCATGGTTCAAGCGAATGAAAAGTCCGATTGGTGCGCTTTTTCTAGTTTCAGTAACAGTGCTGTTTGCGGGGCGTCGAGAACGGCAGTAACACAAGGGATTGCGACACTGTTTCCAGCCAGCCTTTGCGTTGCTGCCACTCGCCACGGGTGTAGTTGTCGCGCAAACCACATGCTGTAAAATCGCTTGGCATATTGTCAGCGGCATATCGATCACAGGCTAACCGCTGGATCAAACGACCAGACACCAAAAAATCGGCGTAGGTTGCCGGGAGAAATCTACTCCGCCTTGACACCAAAGATTGGGGCCTTCCCTTGTGCCATCCTTCGAAGGAAGGGGCTTTGGGTCTTGAACGTGATCAGAGCGAGGACCCCCATCAACACGAGTGCCCCACCTAGCATCAACAAGGCCGCAAAATTGCCGTCCTTTGAGTGATCCTTCGCAAAGCCGACAAGGGAGGGGCCGAAAAAGCCGCCAAGATTTCCGACCGAGTTAATAAATGCGATGCCGCCGGCGGCCGCCGCGCCCGACATGAACGTGGTGGTCACCGCCCAAAACGGCGCGATAGTCGATTTCATGCCGGCGAAGGCTAGGGTTAGACCTGCCATGGCGATGTAGGGATTAGCCACCGTGGCCGCGACCAAGAAACCCAAGGCCGCGAGGAGAGCTGCGATCGCGATGTGCCAGCGGGTTTCGCCGGTCCTATCTGAATTTCTGCCAACCCAATACATCGCGACGCCAGCGGCAAAATAGGGGATCGCATTGATAAACCCCACCGTCACATCGCCCTTTCCAGACAAGCTTTTTACGATACTCGGCAGCCACATTTCGTAGCCATATCCCCCCATGTTCATGAGGAAATAAATAGCACAAAACATCCAGACGCCGCCGTTCGAAAAAATCGCCAATAAACTCGCACCCTGACCCACGCTGTTAGGTCTCACCTCGGCATCCACCCGCGATTGAACCCAACGCTTCTCCCGTTCGGAAAGCCAACGAGCGTCTTGCGGACGATCCGGCAGGACAGCCAGGACCACGAACCCCATCAAAATGGCCGGTAACGCTTCGACAAAAAAGAGCCATTGCCAACCCTCCAATCCCAGAAGGCCATCCAAATTGAGTAAGGCACCGGAGATCGGAGAACTCACCACCCCTGCCGCCACGCCTCCCATGGCGACCAATGCGATGATCTGCGCTCGCTCCTTAGCCGGATACCAATAAGTGAGATACAACAACACCCCCGGCGCGAAACCGGCCTCGGCAGCCCCCAGCAAAAACCGCAAACTATAAAACATAGT
This sequence comes from Verrucomicrobiota bacterium, assembly GCA_008933045.1. Taxonomy (GTDB): domain Bacteria; phylum Verrucomicrobiota; class Verrucomicrobiia; order Limisphaerales; family SXQI01; genus SXQI01. The sequence goes on along the minus strand of WBXJ01000004.1, from coordinate 12,306 downwards.
TACGCCCTTGAGGAACATGAAAGCCATGGAAACAATGCCCCAAACAATCATGATGCGAGCGAACCAAAAACGGGCTCCGACTCGTTCCAGAATCAAATTGCTTGGCACTTCGAAAAACAAGTAACCAATAAAAAAGATACCTGCTCCCAGACCAAAAACACTATCGTAGATTCTGGAATCTACCCCGAGCGCAGCGTGCAAATGAAGCTTCGCGAATCCGACATTGATCCGGTCCACATAAGCGATCAAGTAACAACAGGACAACAATGGGATGAGCCGCCAAGTGACCTTTCGCATTGTAGCAATTTGCTCAGCTCGGGAAAGTTCGTCGCAAGAATGGTCCATGGATAGGGCGAAGGCTATTGAAACCGCAAAGCAGCATCAAATACAATCCCAACGCAATCGATTCCGAATCACTAGAGCTTGGGCACAACGGTTCGCGAAGCAGAAAATCCCCCAGATCATGAGGCTGGAGGCAGGGCGAGTGCAGGAGGAATCCCGTGCGTCTTCCTACGTTGAAATGCCTCACGAATCGCTTTCGGCAGACGGGCGGCATTCATTCATGTTTGTTCGATTAGCAAAACCAAATCCACCAAAACTTCCACGCGAGCCATTAACTGGGTATTGATCAACCGTCCTCCACTAAAAATCCTCTCATGAATTAGCCATGCCCGTGAAATCCGAGGTAGGTTTTCGGCTTGCGATTAGTAAGTTTTTTCGTTTATTGAATTCTCTCGATTCCACCGCGTCTTATCATTGGATCCGAGTGAACCTTTAGCTTAGGCTGTGTGTCTGAACCCAATTATGAACAAAACTTGTATGAAACCTCTCTACCGTGCCGCGCTGGTCTTGGCACTCTCTATGGCTGCGGTCGTCCCAGCGTGGGCCGCTCCAAAAAAATTATTAGTGGTGACTGCCACCCAAGGCTTCCGTCACAGCTCGATTGGCACGGCAGAGCGTGTGCTGGAAAGCATGGGGGAACAGACGGGTTTATGGACGGTTGATTTTGTCCGAGGGGGCGCTGATGGGAAGGGGAGCGAGGATGTGAAGGCCAAGATGACGGCTGAATCGCTTAAGAATTATGATGGTGTAATCTTTGCAAATACCACGGGGGATCTGCCACTGCCGGAACCCAAGGCCCTGATTGATTATGTGGAGGCGGGGCATGCTTTTGTGGGAATGCACGCGGCCAGCGATACCTTCCACGGTTTTAAGCCCTACATTGACATGTTGGGTGGCGAATTTTTGACTCACGGTGCGCAAGCCACAGTGAATTGCAATAATGACCAGGCTGATCACCCCGCAACCGCGCATTTAGGCCCGAAGTTTTCTGTGCATGACGAGATTTATATCATGAAAAGCTTCCAACGGGATCAGGTTCATGGCCTGCTCACTCTGGATAAGCACCCGAACACTGGCCAACCCGGTGATTATCCTATCTCGTGGAGCAAAAACATTGGCAAGGGCCGATTGTTCTACACCTCGCTTGGGCACCGCGAAGATGTTTGGACTAGCGAAGCTTATCAAAAGCACATTCTCGGAGGCATTCAATGGGCGTTGGGTTTGGTGCCGGCGGGGGGTGCCCCAACGAGCACTCCGTCAGGCCTGAGCGCGGAGGAAAAGGCTGCGGGCTGGAAATCGATGTTCAACGGTCAGAACTTAAGCGGATGGCATCTGCGCCGGGCGGATGGCACTCCAAGTTGGAGCGTTCAGGATGGGATCCTCGTGAACACAGTGGCGGAGGGTCAACATGGCACGGACTTGGTGGGTGATGAAAAGTTCCGCGATTTCAAAGTTCGTTACGAATATCGTGTGCCCAAAGGTGCAAACAGCGGTTTCTACCTGCGCGGACGTCATGAGATTCAGATTTATGACGACTATAGCTCCGGTAAACCTGCCATGGGCGGTAACGGTGGTATCTACAACACGGCACCTCCCACCCTCTTTGTTTCTCGCAAAGCGGGTGAGTGGCAGCATGCGGAAGTCACGATGCGGGGTCAGAAGGTGACCGTGTTTCTGAATGGCGTGAAGGTGCATGCGGATGCGGATGTTCCGAAGCCCACCGGCAGTCAGTTGGACGATAATATCAATGAGCCGGGCCCGTTCTTTCTGCAAGGTGATCATGGTTCCGTAGCTTTCAGAAACATGCGGATCCTTCCGTTGAAGTAGATAATTATTGAAAAGTATCGCCCCGCACGTCCATCAGGTCGTGCGGGTTTTTTTTGAGCGCAAGCAAGGTCAACCGCTTCGATGGCTTGAAATGATGGGATTTCTTTCGTAGGGTATCCGCGTGGTGGCCACAACAAAAACCAAATCAACACCGAAGGTTGATGCGCAGTCAAAAAACCAAACGGATTTTGATCCGAGTTTTTTGGTGATTTGTTGGAACGACCCCATCAACCTGATGGAGTATGTCACCCATGTCTTCCAACGGGTGTTTGGTTGGGATCAAGCCAAGGCGAAGCAGCACATGCTGGAAGTGCATCATCAGGGGCGAAGCGTGGTGGCTTGTGAATGTTTGGAGAAGGCGGAGCATTACGCACACACCCTGCAAAAGTATGCTCTCCACGCCACCTTAGAAAAAGCTGATGTCTAAGGATGGATTAGGTATGAAGCTGCTAAGTCGTAACCACGACGGCTGCACATTTCTCATTGGAAAAAAAGCGCGACGGATCTTATTAGAGTTGCTCCAGCGATATCCGGTGACGACTGACAGCTATCAAGGCGAACGATCAACCGCCCTCAATATCCTTCCGGATGGTGAGGAACAATTATTGGCGGAGGCCTTAACTCAAGCCCGCCAACAGATCCGACTTGAGCTCAAAAACATTCTAAGAAATGAGGACAGTTGGGCCGAGGATCCTCGAGGGGTGCGGCTTTTACTCACGCCTGATCAGTTGGAAATCATGCTGCAAATTCTGAATGATGTCCGCGTTGGGAGTTGGATGCGTTTAGGCTGTCCCGCTGATATCGAATTGATGACGGGTGTTCAGCTTAGTGAGGCTACCATCGAGCTGACATGGGCCATCAATATGGCGACGTGGTTTCAAGTAGGTTTTCTTAAAGCACAACAACCAGGCTGAGGCAATGATTGCGTTTGGTTACCGTAGGTTCATAGTCATTTTACCCAATTGAAATCACTAATCGAAACTGCTCGCCGAAAAACCGAACGGGTATTTCTCATCGGGGCCGAGCTTAAATCCCGTTCCCACTGGGATCTTCATGATTCTCTGGAGGAATTGTCGGAGTTAGCCGTCACCGCCGGAGGTGATGTGGTTGGCGTGGCGACGCAAAAAATCGAAAAACCAACCGCTGCAACTTACATCGGGCCCGGCAAGGCGGAGGAGTTGGCGCGTCGGTGCAAGGAGGATTTGGTTGATACGGTTATCTTTGACGATGACCTTTCTGCCGCGCAGGGACGCAATTTGGAAAAGCTTTTTGAATGCAAGATATTGGATCGCACCCAACTGATTCTCGATATTTTTGCACAACGTGCGCGGACGCGTGAGGGTCGGTTGCAGGTCGAATTGGCGCAACTGGAACACCTGCTTCCTCGCCTGACACGGTATTGGACGCATTTATCGCGCCAAAAGGGCGGTATCGGAATGCGGGGCGGTGAAGGGGAGACTCAACTGGAGGCAGACCGTCGCAAGGTTCAGGAGCGTATAGAACGATTGCGGAGCGAGTTGGAGATCGTGCGAAAGCAGCGAACCACTCAGCGTGCGGGCAGGCAACGCAACCAATGGCCCATGGCTTCGATCGTGGGTTATACGAATGCGGGTAAATCTACTCTTTTAAACACGCTGACAGGTGCGACCGTGCTCGCTGAAGACAAACTTTTCGCGACACTTGACCCGACCACGCGCCGGTTACGATTGCCTACAAACCAAAACGTCCTGCTCTCAGACACGGTAGGATTCATTCGCAAGTTGCCCCATGGATTAGTGGAGGCCTTCAAGGCGACGCTTGAGGAGGTGATTCAAGCCGATATTCTTGTGCATGTGGTTGATGTCAGCCACCCGCATGCGGATGAACAAATCCTCGCGGTCAACACGGTGTTGCAGGAGTTAGGTGCCGCTAGCAAGCCCACCTTGATGGTCTTTAACAAAGTTGATAAGCATAATCAGGAAGGATTGCTGGCCCGTTTTCTGGAACAATATCCGCAGGGCGTCCCCATCTCCGCCAAGACGGGCGAGGGTCTCGAGTTGCTGATGGGCGAGCTTGGCATTGCGTTGCGGCCGGTTCGTGAGTTTTTGGATTTAGAAATCCCACACCAAGCCGGCCATGTGATGGCTCGCTTGTATAGCGTCGCCCAAGTTGTGGAGAAAGATTTTGAAGGTCAACAAGCCCGATTCAAAGCACGCATCCCGCCCTATTTGCACGCAGAATTTGCCCCCTATATTGTCGGAGATGCTCACACGTCGACAAATCTATGAAATCGATCACCAACGATGCCGCACCTCCTTGGTTGGTCGATGCTGTGGCCCATTTGAAGACCGCTGACCCAGTGCTTCGTCGCGTGATCGAGAAGGTGGGTCCCTGCCAACTCCCTCGCCATCGTCAGCGGTACGCCACGTTGGTTAAATCGATTATCTCCCAACAGATTTCAACCAAGGCTGCGGATTCGATCCATCGTCGGCTTATCGAAACCATCGCTCCGGATGGAATGGAGCCGGCGATCGTCGCGGCACTCAGCGAGGAACAAATGCAGGCCGCTGGACTTTCCCCCCAGAAGCGTCGGTATCTCGGCGATCTCACCGAGAAAGTGGTTGCTGGCACCGTGCGATTAGCCCAACTGCACCGACTTAACGATGATGAGGTCATCAAGGAGTTGACTCAGGTCAAGGGCATCGGAGTCTGGACCGCCCAAATGTTTCTGATCTTCTCCCTCAATCGACCCAACGTGTTTCCGTTTGAGGATTTGGGCATACGCAATGCTCTACGCAATATCTACCGATTGAAGGAAGCCCCCGATAAGAAGCAAGCCCATCAGATCGCCGCTCCGTGGGCTCCCTACGCCAGTATCGCCGCGTGGTATTGTTGGCGCAGTCTCGAGTTTCCTGTGGAAACTTGGCAGAGCGAATGATCGTTCGATACTCGCCGGTGCATGATTAGTATTCGATCAACTTTGCCCTGATGGAGGTTAGGCCTTTGTAATCGGCCAACGCGGGTGGCAGGGTTCGCAGAGCGCGTTGGATTCGTTGTCGAAGTTCCGAGTGGCTCCAGAGACTCAGCAATGGGGTGAGGTGGATTCGGATGCCAAAAAGAATGGCCGCGCTCGTCGGAAGTAGGGTCAAGGATTGCGTTTCGACTCGAACATAAATTTCCTCAAGTGGAGTCTCGGCGGTCAACCGTGGGAAAAATGTCGAAGGGTTAAGATTGAGTTGCGAAGTCGCAGCAAGTCCCCAGTTAGCCCGTTCCCAGGAGGTTTCCGGTTTCAAACCACTGAGGAACCGATGGATCCTCGATCCGAGTTCCTCATTCAACTCCGGGACCTCATGGTGAACTCCCAAGAGTGACCGTCCCAGTTTAGCGGGTAAGCTCCAACCTGTAGGAAAACAGGCGACACCTGCGATGACCACGGGCTGGTTCTCCGTGATCTGGAGCAGAATTAGATCTGCCTCCAGAGATTGTCCAAGGGCGAGCAGCGATTCCGTTGGGTTGGAAGCATTCGGGTTTGGGACAAGCCCAAGGTCGGCAAATACCTGATGGGCATCAGCAATAGCTCCCTCGCTCGAAGGAAGCCAGGCGAGACAATCGGCGCGATGGTGGGTCAGCAATCGTGCGCGCTCGCGGAGTGCGAGTGATCCGCGTGCGCTCGGCTGGTAAAACGACGAAATGAGGCCGCGTTTAAATTGAAAATTGAAACGATAATCCGCGTCCGGAAAAAGCTCCGACCACGTCCAAGGCGCCATTCCCGAGGGTGCTTCCGGTTGATCATGGATTGTCAGCACTTGCGGGCTTTTGCTGGATTCTGGTTCCATACCCGCACGATGCCGAAGTTTAGGCGAGGAGTTTTGTCACAACTTCCCCACTGACATCCGTCAGTCGAAAATCTCGGCCTTGGAACCGGTGCGTTAGCTTGGTGTGATCAAAGCCGAGCAAATGAAGAAGGGTGGCATGGAGGTCATGCACATGGACTTTGTCCACGGTAGCATTAAATCCAAAATCATCTGACGCACCCAAGGTTAGGCCTGGCTTGATGCCTCCGCCCGCCATCCACATGGAAAAACAATTCGGGTGATGATCTCGCCCATCATCCCCTCCCTGCACCATGGGGGTGCGCCCAAATTCGCCACCCCAGATGACGATCGTATCCTCAAGCAATCCGCGTTGCTTGAGGTCTTTGACCAAGGCCGCGCTTGCTTTATCTGTAACCTCACAATTGTGCTTTAAATCTTTTTTCAGGCTGCCGTGTTGATCCCAAGACTCATGGAATATCTGAACAAAGCGCACTCCTTTTTCGATCAAACGCCGAGCGAGAAGGCAGGAGTTTGCAAAGGTGGGTTTGCCGGGTTCCGCACCATACATGTCCCGGATATGCTGAGGTTCCTTGGAAATATCCATGACCTCTGGCGCGACGTGTTGCATGCGGTAAGCCATCTCGTAGGCATTGATCCGCGCGGCAATTTCGGGGTCACCAATCGTTCCGAGTCGTTTCGAATTCAGACGGTTGATGGTATCGAGTGTGTCCTTTTGCATGGGATCATCCACACCCTTGGGATTAGAAAGATACAATACGGGATCGCCACCGGTCCGGAATAGAGTGCCGTTATGGAAGGCGGGAAGGAATCCTGAACCCCAGTTGGAGGCACCGCCGCTGGTTCCCTTGCCGCCGGTGCTGAAAACCACGTAGGAAGGTAAATCTTGTGTTTCCGAACCCAGCCCGTAAGTCGTCCATGCACCGAGGCTGGGGCGGCCAAATTGTTGAGAACCCGTGTTCATCATGATCTGAGCAGGAGCATGATTAAACGCATCGGTATGCATGGATCGGACGATCGCAATATCGTCCGCGACTTCCGCAAGATAGGGAAGAACCTCGGAAAGTTCAGCACCCGATTTTCCATGTTTCGCGAATTTAAATTTGGGGCCGAGAAGAGTGCTACTCGGATTGATAAAAGCCGCTCGATAACCTTTGATCAATTCCTCGGGCGGCAATGTCCCATTAAATTTTGCAAGCTGTGGTTTGTAATCGAAGAGTTCCAAATGGCTCGGAGCACCGGCCATAAAGAGGTAGATGACCCGTTTTGCTTTACCCGGGAAATGACTTTTCTTGGGAGCAAGCGGATGCAATCCCGCAGGAGCCGCCGCCTGAGCCGAGTTCTGGCCTAACAACCCACGCAGGGCGATTGCGCCTAAACCAACACCGCACTCCTTGAAAAACCAACGGCGGGTCGTGAACTGGCGTTGTTGATGGAGAAGTTGCTCAAACTTATTCATAGAATTCGCTTTCGAGGTAAGATTACTCCTTGGTGATTGCTTCGTCCAAATTCAGCAAGGCTCGGCTCACCACGGTGTAGGCGGCGAGTTGCGTGGGATTTGTGTTGGGTGGAAGTTTTGCGGGTTCGTTCTTACCCGTGGCCAGTTCCGCAGGATTGATCCAACCCTCGGCAATTCGTTGACTCTGTCGTTGCAGCAACGATTTGAGCTCGGTTCTCTCGAACGGGGTGGGATGACGACTGAGAACTCGCCGGAAGGCATACGTGATACGGTCGTCATCCGTGTTGCCACCGTGGGTCAATACTTGCATCGCGAGTTGCTGGGCGCATTCCATGAAAACCGTTTCGTTCAATGACGTTAATGCTTGGAGAGGGGTGTTTGAACGTCCACGTCTGACGCAGGAAAAATCACCGTTTGGCGCATCAAAATTCATCAAGACCGGGTACGGAATGGAACGGAATTTGAACACGTAAAGACTGCGGCGATAACGATCCGCACCTTTTTCCTCCGTCCAAACCTTGGGCCCGTAGCTGGCGGGTGGAAGAAAGAGAAACTCAGGTGCGGGCGGGTAAACTCCTCGGCCACCGAGCACGGGATTGAGAAGGCCGCTGGTTGCCAGCGCAACATCACGGACGATTTCACCTTCAACACGGAACCGTGATCCGCGAGCCAGCAATCGGTTGGCAGGGTCTCGTGCCAAGAGCGCGGGCGTGACTCGACTGCTCTGTCGATAGGTCGCTGAGGTGACGAGGGTTCGCAGCAAGGATTTCATACTCCATCCCTCCTCCATCAATTGACAGGCCAACCAATCCAACAGCTCCGGATGGTAGGGAGGCGGGCTTTGAGTTCCAAAATCTTCCGGCGTCTCCAACAGGCCAGTGCCAAACAGTTGCTGCCATGTCCGGTTGACCGCGACGCGGGCCGTGGTGGGAGATTTCTTATCCGTCAACCAACGAGCGAATGCCAACCGCGAACCATCTGCATCTGGAGGCAAGGGATGCAAAAATGCGGGTGTGCCGAAGGCCACTTCTTTTCCAGGTTTGAGCCAATCTCCACGGCGAAACATATGAGTGGCCCGCGCTTCGTCGCCCGGCATTGCGCCCTTCCGCATTGCGAGGGTCATGGTGGGGGTGCCTTCCGGCCAAGTTTTCCAAAGAGCTTCAATCTTCTCATTGGTCTCTTTGAAACTCGGCACCGTCGTCCGCCAATAGCTGAACACCGCCGCAATCTGCGCGGTGGAACGGCGTTCAGGGGCAATCGCTAAGATCTCCCGCACCGTTGCCGGCAACGGGTCGGCGACGGCATTGGTACCTGCGGTGTGGCTCATCCGAAATCGGCCCAAATTATGATTTTGATTATCGTCTGAGTTAAAACCTCCATGGTTCTGTTCGAGGAAGAAGCGCACCCGAAAATCATTGGTGAATGTGATCGGTTTCTCTGCAGCAAAAACCGCTTTTCGAGGGACGTTCCGACGGCCCGGCCCGGCATCTATCCCCCAGGCCGTTGACGGTTTTCCATCGATAGCAAATTGGATCGGGCCATACGGCCGCGCCTTACCTCCTGACCTGTCATCAAACTCAGCCTCAAGCGGCTTCTCCGCGTTCGAGAAATCGGCGGTGGCGTTAACGAACTTCACCTTGATTTTATTCGTCGTGGAAAGGTCTTCCAGCTCCGCACGGAATTCACTGAGAGCGGCCATTCCTTTGATCGAACGGCCGGGGCCGCCGCAGGGTAAGTTGGGATCGTTCAATTGCTCGAATCGGAATGCACCGACGGTTGCCGCATGGTTGGTCGCCCAGAATTCAGCCGTCCAATAGGTTGGTGCGTAACTCGAGGCTCGAATTGAGCCATCGACGTAATCGTAAAAGCGTTCCCCTTTTTCGCCTTGATGAAAGGCTCTCGCCACTTTCCAGTCGGGCTGATCTTGCTTCACTGAATCCTCCCAACCCTTCATTCGCTCCTGCCAATCCGGAGTCACATGGCGCAGGCCATCCTCTAAATCCCGCATTTGACGCGTGAGATCCGAAACTGATTGTTGCAAGCTCGGCGGATAATAAACTCGGCTCGATTCATGATCGTTATTCAGGAAAGCAAAGAGCCGATAATATTCCTCCTGCGATATCGGGTCGAACTTATGAGTATGACACTGGGCGCACTGAATCGTTATCCCCAGCACAGATTTTCCGATAGCATCCATCCGATCGAAAAGACCATCCGTCCGAAACTGCTCGGGATCCACACCGCCCTCCTCGTTCACCATCGAATTACGCAAAAACCCCGTCGCGATCTTTTGATCCTCCGTCGATCCAGGCAGGAGGTCGCCAGCGAGTTGTTCGGTAATGAACGCGTCGTAAGGCAAATCCCGATTCAGCGCATTGACCACCCAATCCCGATACGCCCAGATGAACCGAGGCTTATCTTTCTCAAAACCGTCGGAATCCGCATACCGCGCCGCATCCAACCAATGCCGCGCCCAACGCTCCCCGTAGTGCGGCGATTTGAGCAGTTGCTCCACCACCTTTGGATAGGCATTCGCTGATTTATCCCCGAGAAACGCATCGGTCTGTTCCAGAGTTGGCGGCAGACCGATCAAGTCCAGATACACACGCCTGAGCAAAGTGACTCGATCCGTTTCGGGAGAGGGCTTCAACCCTTCTTTTTCTAAGTCGCTGAGAATGAATCGATCCACATCACCGCGCACCCACTTCTGACCCTTCACGGCTCGCGGGACGGGTTTGACCGGAGCTTTGAATGCCCAATGATCCTTGGCCGACTTGGCTTGGGCCACACCGTGATCGGGCCATTGTGCCCCTTCGTCGATCCAAGCCTTGAGCAACCCGATTTCTTCCGAGGAAAGCGCAGGACTCTTCTTGGGCATCCGTGCTACTTGATCGGTCGCACCTGAGACCGCCAGAAACAATAAGCTCTCCGCGCTCTTCCCGAGCACCAAAGCAGGCCCATACTCCCCACCTTTAAAAAAAGACTCCTTGCGATCCAATCGGAACCCCGCCTCCTGCTTCTTCTCGCCATGACAGGCATAACAGTGCTCGACAAAGATCGGCTGAATATCCTTGGTGAAATCGACCGCCGCCATCGCGCAACCGACCCAAGAAAACGCGACGAAACCAAGAAAACGGGTTGTAAAAAAAGGCGTCAACAATCTCATAGTGCAGAGCTCACATCATATCTGACGACCAGAAAAGGTGCCAGCTTCAAACGTGATCTCGCAAAGCGATTCCAGAACGCAGCCAAGAAAATTGGTGGAGCCGAGGGGAGTCGAACCCCTGACCTTCTCATTGCGAACGAGACGCTCTACCAACTGAGCTACGACCCCAATGGATGCAGGTTCAGCCTAACCAGAAATCGCCCTGGTGCAAGGGAAAACAGGATCCATTCGACCACGGGGCGGCGCGGATGGTTTTGTGGAGATCAGATCAGGCGGCGAAGGTTTCGCCCACTTGAAAGCGGATGAAACGGCGGATCGTGATCTCGTCGCCTAATTGTTTAGCGATGCTGTTGACGTGCTCGCTCACGGTGACTTCTCCGGAACGTTTGACGAAGCCTTGATCGACTAAGCAGTGCACTTGAAAATATTTATCGAGTTTGCCTTCGACAATCTTCTGGACGGCTTGAACGGGTTTGCCCTTGGCTTGATCTTGCGCAATTTCCCTTTCCTTAGCCAAGATCGTCGGGTCAACTTGGTCGCGAGAGACTGAGGTCGGGCTGGCTGCAGCGATCTGTAGGGTGATGTCGCGGACTAATTGTTTGAAGTCGTCGTGCAAGGTGGTGGCTTCTTTTCCAGCGCCGACTTCGACTAACACACCGACTTTGGCGCCCGTGTGGATATATGCGGCGATCAATCCGTTGCCGGTGACGGCGAGGCGGTGGTGGCGCGAGATTCGGACATTCTCACCCATCTTGGCCACGACGGCGACGCGCAGCGATTCGGTATCGCCGGCTGGCTCGGTGGAATGAATTTTTGCGATCTCGTCGGCAAAGGCACGGAAAGCCTCGTTCTTGGCAACAAAATCAGTCTCGCAGTTAATTTCCACGAGGACTCCCACGCGGGCCCCCGGCTGCACAAACTGGGAAATGACCCCATCATTTGCATCGCGGGAGGATTTCTTGGCGGCTGTTGCAACCCCTTTTTTACGCAGGATATCAACGGCTGCCTCCAAGTCGCCTTGAGCTTCGACAAGGGCTTTTTTGCAGTCCATCAGACCAGCATTGGTCATCTCGCGGAGTTTACCAACGGCAGCAGCAGTAATATCGGCCATAGAAAAAAATGGGTTCGGGAATTATCAATTTCAAAGTCATCCATATTTCAGCAGGAACGCCGGGAGGATTTTGACCTCCTCGGCGTTGTGCAGAAAATGGGTTTAATTAAACCAGAGCGGGTGCAACTTCAGCTTCTGCTGCAGGAGCTAGAGCCGGTGCTTCCACGGCAGGGGCTTCCACTACGCTAGCGGCCTCTTCCTTACGGCGGCTATGTTTGGCTTCGAACTCGGCCCGAGCTTGGGTGATCGCCCCCGTGACAACGGAAAGAATCAATCGCACTGAGCGGATCGCGTCGTCGTTGCCCGGGATCGGGTAATCAACTAGATCAGGATCGCAGTTGGTATCAACCAACGCGACAATGGGAATTTTCAAACGACGGGCTTCGGCCACGGCGTTGTGTTCGCGCTTGACGTCGATAATGAACATCACAGCGGGATTGGTTTCCAGAATCCGCAAACCATCTAAATTTTTATGCAGACGTGCGGCCTCGCGGCGGATGGCAGATTGCTCTTGCTTGACGTAATCGTTGATGGACTTGTCTTCTTCCATCTTCTCGATCTGACGCATACGACCTAAAGAACGCTTGAT
>WBXJ01000003.1 GCA_008933045.1 Verrucomicrobiota bacterium | reverse complement strand
TGGCAGCATCCACCGACCAATAACCTCCACCCATCCGCACCTCGTGCAACGGTCCGTATTGTCCACCGGCGGTGATGAGGCGTAATTTAGCTCCTACTCCCAGTGGATTGCTCGGAGGTCCCTTGAGTCTGACGCGAAGGCCCGGTTTACCTAGCCGATTCCTATAAACCTTCACCTCGGGTGCGTTCAACCCCACCGCGAGATCCACACGCCCATCACCATCAAAATCTCCCGTTGCCAGACCGCGAGCTTCACCCCAGATGCGAATCCCGCTGGTTTGGGCCGAGACCGCTTCAAACTTTTCTTGGCCCAGATTCTTTAACCAGACACTTAAACCCGCATCATTGCGTGGGGTTTCGCCTTGATAACCAAAAAAGTTTTGACCCAAGATCACGTCCTGCCGCCCGTCACCATCCACATCCGCGATGGCGACTCCGAACACGGGAGACACCTGAGCTTCCATCGGGAGCGGTTGCCTTTCGAAGCGGCCTCCACGATTCCAAAAAATGCTCGTTTCTAAAACGTTCGCTTCAAGAATCATTGATTTTTTGAGCAGCTCCTCTCCCAGCACTTCTTCCACAGTCGCGGCGGCGTATGCAGCGTGGGAAGCAAATTTTTCCTTTAACCACGGCAAGGTTTTCGAGAGAAAATCCAAGCGACGATTCGGCACCCATTTCCCCGCCTCGACATGAGATTCGAGCATCTCGGTGGTGCCATCATTATCCCAATCTCCGGCATAGAGACGTAGGGATTTTCCACCTCGCCAAGCTTCATAGGAAGTGTTGGCACCCCAATTCCCCACCACAAGGTCCAAGCGTCCGTCTCCATCCAAATCGCCGACCGTGACACTAGTCCACCATCCTCGCTCCTTGGCCAACCCAAGCGCGTCCGTGCCCTCAGTCCAGCGACCCTGCCCTTCGTTGAGCCAAACCCTCACCGGTCCCCATTCCATTGCGGTCACCAAATCCGGCTTTCCGTCACCGTTGATATCCGCAAATAACGCTCCACTCACCAAACCGATTTTGACCCACGGTTGACTCAACGCTTGATCCAGGACCAGTTTTCCACCCTCGTTACGATACAACCAACCGGAGGACGGCTCGGGCCATCGTCCAGCAACCGCGCGTCCTCCAACCCACACATCCAAATCCCCGTCCCCATCCACGTCAGCAGCCGCCATCGGGCCCACGCTTCCCTCGGCTAACGCCGGCAGCGAAGACCCATCCACTTCGATCGTTCCATCCGGCTTGATTCGATAGATCACGATGCCCGGCCCAGCGGGTTGACCATCCTCCCAAGTTGATACCCCGACCCAGAGCTGCCCCTGAGGCAGAAGCACCATGGATGTTCCGGGGCGAACGACGATCGCCGTATTGGTGTGGATGCCTTCCCACTGATCATTAACCCACTTGAACATTCGGGTCACCCCGTTGTGTTGTGGCGCGACCACGAGTTCCTCTCGACCATCGCCATCCATATCCAACCAAGCAACCCCGGGCCCCATATGGCCAATACGGTAAGGCATCAACGGTTGCCGAGAGAAATCATCGAACATCTCGTTACTCGGTATCCAAGCCGGTGGATTCTGCTCGGTGAAAAAAGGAGTGCGCTGAGGAGTTTTAAGCGCTTCGGCGGGTTGGCTGTCGGTCTCCTTGATCGTTACGGTGGTGTTAGCACGCACCGCTTTGGCGAATGTCTGCCGCCCAGAACGCCAACGCACCTCGATCTCAACCGTTTGATTCGTGCCCGTGGCGAACATCCGCTCGGCAGCATCACTCGATAAATACCGGCCACCGATTTGAATCTCCTGAGATTGCTCAGGGACGGCACCGCCATGCACTGTGATTCGGGCACCCACCCCTTGGCGATTGGCGAGACTGCCTTGAAGACGAACCAACACGCGGCCTCCCTTGGCGTTGTTGCGGTAAAGGAGGGCCCCGTCGTTCATGTTGTTGACCACCACGTCGAGGTCACCATCACCGTCTAAATCAGCGAGGCACATGCCTTGGGACACCGCAGCCGCGTTGAAACCCCACTCATCACTCATGTCCTTGAATTTAAACCCTCCAAGATTGCGGTAGGCAAAATTAGGAGTGTTCAATCGCGGAAATACTCGGCGAAGATCAAAAATCTCGGCGATGGAAAGTTGCCGACCGACCTTCGCCTCCTGCATCTGCCGAACAGCATCCATATTCATGTTGTCCCGCTCGAAACCATTGGTAATGAGGATATCCTCCAAACCGTCAAGGTCCAGGTCCACACAAGCCACCGCCCAACTCCAATCTGTCGCTGCTAGCCCCGCATACTCTGCGACCTCGGCAAAAGTTCCATCTCCGCGGCCCCGATAAAGCGCGTTCTGAGGGAGTTGAGGGCGATCAATTTTATACCCTGGGGAACCCATATCGTTGCGTACGTCCGAGAGTTGGATCATTCGGCGTGTGTGGTTCGGACTGAGCATGTCCAGCACGAGAAAATCGTCATTTCCATCTCGATCCAAATCCCCAAAGTCTGCCCCCATACTGTAATACGGCGCGTGGCGAATGGCCTCTCCAGAAAGTGCTCGGAAATTTCCTCTCCCGTCATTCATCCAGATGCGATCGGGGCTTTGGAAATCGTTGCACACATAAAGATCCGGAAATCCATCCTGATTCAAATCGCGAAACGAAGCCGACAATCCCCAGTCGTAAGGAGCCGATGTCAGAGTCTCACCCTGCTCGTCCTTAAACCGACCACCCGTCCAAGACTCGTGCTTGAAATGACCTTTCCCGTCATTAAGGAATAGCGCATGCGGCAATCCTGTTTCGTAATGAAGGAAATTTCCCTTACCTCCAGAGGCGGTCAAAGTGTAGACAAAGCGATTGGTATACTCGGGATCCGTGATTGGTTTTCCGTTGATCGAAGCCAATTCAGGTTTGCCTTGCACATTGCGGAATGAAAATTTCGAATTGAGCTGATCACGAATCGTTGCGGCGCGGTAATTGGCTACATAAAGATCCAAGTCTCCATCACCGTCGATATCCCCCAGCGTCAGGGACATTCCACCTGCCTGACCATTGAGCGGGGTGAAGCCTAGAGGTTTTGAGAAGTTGCCACGACCGTCGTTGAGGTAAAGATAAGTGCCTTTGGCAACGGTGTTAAATACTAAATCCAAGTCTCCATCACCATCGACGTCAGCCAGAACGACGCCGGTGGAATCCGCCACTGCCTCCGCTAAACCTGCCGAGGCGGTTATATTGGTAAAATTCCAGTGCCCCAAATTACGAAAGAGTTGTGGGGGGCCTTGCAGATTCCCAAACACGAGATCGATGGCTTGATCTCCATCGATATCTCCTGCGGCGACACCTGAGCCATTGAGGAGAACTTGATTCGTGAAATGGCGCGATGTAGCGATTCGATTAGTGAAATCCAATCCTGATTCCGACGAAGGAATCCGTTGTAATAGTGGCTCAGCTTGGATGAAAAAAAACGGAAATTGACACGCAAAGAGTGCCCAAAGCCAGCGGCGCATAAGAGGTTTAAAATGTATGAACCTGTTGTGCTTGAACAGAGCGAAAAGGGAAAGAAAAAAGGGGCCGGACTTTCGTCCGACCCCTTGTGATTCAGCATTCATTCCCGCTCAGGAGCGGGATGATGCGATTAATTCTTTACACGCAGGAACAGCGTCGCGCTGCTCGGGGTGATGGAGGCTGGGTTACCAGCGCCCACATCGGTCCAGACTGCGCCAGCGCCAACCGCTGAGCTTGATTGCAGTGTGCCGCCTGTAGGTGTCCAACTAACGCTAACCTTACCATCAGCAGAGCTGACGGTGAGTTTCGCTGGGTCTGCAGGAGGTGCGCTTGCGCCATCGCTGTAGGAGCGGAACTTGGACATATAGGTCTTTTGACCCGCTGCACCGTTATTGCCGATTTCTGGGCAATAGATCATTCCAACCAACACCTTCGCAGGCATTTCAGGAGTGAATGACGAGTCTGGGCCGCTGATCTTGATGCTACCTACGAAGTCCCAATCGAGTCCATTGATACCCTTGTAGTAGCTCAGAACATCACCCTTGCGTTCCATCCGGATCCAAGCGTTGGGGTAAGGAGGAGGCGTACCACCAAAGTTGTTCTGGGAACTGCCGGTTTGTGCACCGGGTTCGGTGCGGCGATTGGTCTCATGACCGTTGTTGGCGCCGCTACCATCCCACTTGGTGGTTGGATCCAAGAAGAGTTGTTGATATTGGCTCATGGCTTTTGGACCAGGAGCCCCATCAACGATTTCTTGCGCTTGAGCACGGGTTGTGCCTTCGTCAGTCGCAACGCGAACCATCAGACCGCAACGTGCCCAGTGCGAGGAAGCATCTTGATACTCCACACGGACTTGGCGGTTGAAGTCGCCAGTGACTTCTTCGTAGAGGAAGGTGCCTTCATCATAGTTACTCCAGAAGCCGTTACCGCCGCTGTAGAGGTCGAAGTCATTCGCGCCGATTTGAACCACGTCAGGAGCCGTGTTCTTCCACTCGCGACCACCGATTTCCACCCAAGACAAGGTGCTGACCTTGCCATTGATGCTGCCGGTGACCGAGTTACCGAACAAGTCCTTCACACCTCTGAGGGTGAGCACGAAGCTATCGCCGATTGAAAGGCCCGTAGTCTGGAGGATGACCCCACGAGCACCGACTAGGCTGACGCTCGAGATGGATCCTTTGCTCAACGAATAGCTGGCGGGTGCCAAGGCCGAAGCCGCATTGACATCTTCGTCGAAGTCAACCCGGATCTGAACTCCCCCGTTGCCGCTCACTGTGTGGATACGACCCACAGGTGCGCTGCTGTCCTTGGTGACCGTTAACACAACTTCGGTAGAAGCTGTGGAGATTCCACCGATGGTGGAAGCGATGACACGAACCAATGCGCCGTTCAAGCCCAAAGGCAGAGGACCGCTGGTGTAGCTGGCTCCCGTGGCTCCATCAATGTTGACGAATCCAGCTGAGCCCGGTGGCTTATACTGCCATTGGTAGCTCAAGCCGCCGTTGGCAGGTACTGGGACAGCGAGTGCCGATACAGTAGCGGTCCGACCTTCAACCACAGAGGCTGATTGGGGCTGGGTGAGGATGTTCACTCCGCGACCTGTTGGATCAACGTAGGTTCCAAGCACCGAACCGCTCAGATTACCGAGTTTGTTGGCTGGCGTAGTGTCCGCCTCTTCGCGCCAAGCCAATTGGACGTTGTCGCCGCCGCCGCCTTCTTTCATGAAAGCGTGGAAGTAATAACGTGTTCCTGCGAGCAGGTTTTGTGGCTCGGATGTTTGAGATTTATCGAGCGGCTCTTGGAAGCCGTTGCAGCATCCTGTTTCTTCGGCGATCTTGGAAGCATTAGCTTCGGTGTCATCCGTGGATAGCCACATCTGAGAGGCATCATCCGAACGAATGAAGAACCGGTAGTTACCCGTGGTTGCGGGTGTGATATATCCAGAGATTCTCACTCCGTAATTATCCAAGTTCGGCTCAAAGCTCATTGATGTGAGATAACCTGTCGCGTCTGGTGAATTCGGATACTTGGCGTCGCCGGTGAGGGCATCGACGGCGGTGCCACCGATACCATCATAGCGTTCGTATAGCACGAAGCCCGAGGCGAAGGTGACCGTGAAGGTCGCTGTTGCAGCGGCTGTCGTGTTGCCAGCGAAGTCCCTAGTTCCCTTCACCGTGAGGGTGTAAGTATTACCGACCACGAGGTCTGCACCCACAGTAATGATAGCACCCGAACCCGAGGCGGCGGCGGCTGTTGCTGCGCCCACCCCGCCACTGACGGAGTAGTTCGCTGCGACATCAGCACCTGACGCGATTGGCTCGTTGAACTTGATCACCACGGTCCTGCGGTTGCTTGCATAAGCAGAGGCAACAACAGGAGCGGCGTTGTCGTCAACCACGGTCAGGACGGCTTCCGCACTGGTTGCTGTGATAGCACCCACTGTAGCAACCACGGTGAATTTAGCACCGTTGTCACCAGGGAAGGCGACTGCTGCGATGGTATAGTCTGGACTGGTCGCGCCGGAGATCGGGGAACCGTTGCGCATCCATTGATAGCTAATGGCACCTGCCGTAGCACTAATGGCGCGAGCACTTGCCGAATAAGTCAGGCCCTTGCTGACGGTCGCCGATTTTGGTGATGCAGAGAAACCAGCACCGGTGAAGGGCTGCATCTGCTTGGAGATTGCCGCGTCGCCGTTCACGATCGTGGTTTTGGTGGTCAGATCGGTAAATGCCACCGAGAGACTGTCTCCGCCGCCGCCTTCTTTTTGCAAGGCATACATGAAGTAACGGCTGCCCTTTTTCAGAGCAATCGGAGGCGATTGACGCGCGGCAGCATCGCCACCGCTGACCCATTCGCGGTCACCATTCCAACCGCCCTGATTACCAATACGAACCACGTTGGCTGGGCTTTCATCGGTCGAGAGCCATAGCGTTGAACCGTCGTCTGAGGACAGATAGAAGGTATAGGTATCATCATGGTCAGGAACGAAATAGCCGAGCATTTCGGATCCGTAATTGTCACCAAGAGCTAGATGTTCCATGCTTCCCACTTCAGAAACTTCATCTGGGGCATTGCTGATGAATTTTTCTGAATTGGTCAGGTCGCCGACTCCTCCGCCATTAATGTCGCGATAAACTTTCATCACCACGCCGCCACCCACATTGAAGTTAACGGTATTTACGTTCGCCTTAGCGGGTGAACCATTATCAGACCAAGTGACAACCAACGCATGAGCGGATCCGTAAGGAAGAAGCGCAGTGGTTGAGTAAGTGATGGTCGTGTCGCCCGCAACTTGTGTGACCGTTGCGCCAGAGGTAATGTCAACACCATCAAGGCTGACCTTGATGGAACTTTTGACCACTTTGGTGCCGGAATCCGACAAACCAACACGGAAGCTGGGTTGGCGGGATGTATTCGAATTATTCCCTGGGATGGATCCTGCAAAGTAAGCAGGTGCGGTGGTGCTGAGAGTTGCAATGCGGTAGGATTTGATGGCTCCAGCAACCTCGGGATCATTCACGAGGACTTTGGTTCCATCGGCCTTGATTGTGAAGAATTCACAGTTGGCTCCGCCGCCGCCTTCTTCATGAATCACACGGAAGGCATAAATGCCCGCCACTGGCACGTAAACATTGAAGATCGTATCGGAAGCTCCACGGCCTCCTTGGAACTCACCTAATTTCGTTGCCGAAGGATTACGAGGATCAGCACCACTGGTGACCAAGAAACCGTCGTCGCTGTTGACACCCATGCGGATGACGCCTTTTGGCAATTCTAAGAAGCCAATGAATTCGTCCGCAAAGTTCTCCAACTCTCCACCGGGAATACTGGGGTCAAGACCGGGGAACTGGCTTTCAGGTCGGCTCGGATCCGAGGTAGACTGGAAGTTTCCTTGATCCGCCGCGTTCTGATCCAAGTTGATCACAGGAAGAGTGAACCGGCGATTACCGAGGGAGGTTTGATCGGCACCCACCGCCGCGTCGTCAGCCAAATTCTCATAGGGAGCACCCGTTTGAGGATCGACTAGGAACCCGCGCAATTGGGCTTCAGTACGAGCCGTGTCATTGGGCAAACCGGCATCTTGACGAGCCCGATGGACATACGCTGTGAACCCAGAGCTGGTTTTATCCACTTTGGAAGCAGGGATTACATTGGCGGCATCCAACACCGCATAGCTGGGAATTGTGCCTGGCAATGTGATTGATTTTGTCTTAGCAGGAGTGCCATAGCTGAAGGTCACGGTGGCGCTATGGCTGCTTCCAGCAGGGAAGAGTGTTGAGCCTGCATACACACCCGTGGTGAAATCCCCAGCTTTTGACGTGGTGATCGCTACATCTGATCCGTCCATTTTGACAGATACAGAGGCGGGATCAACCTTTTGACCGGAGATGTCGTTCAGTTTGAATGTCAGACCATCCGGAGTATAGGAAAACCCAGCAAGACCCGGAGTGATAGGATAGGTTTCAATCCGCAGGCTGTCCACCCATTGGTTCGCATTAGCACCACCGGTGCGAGCACCGAAAGCGAAGCGACCCGCTGTAGGAGGAAACGCGACAACCACACCCTTCACGGTCTCGACGCCTTTGTAGGACACGCTCAGGACGTTGTCCTTCACTTCGATGCTGACATCAGCCCAACCGGTCGTCATCAGACTAACTTCCTTGCCAAGTGGATCTTTGAAGATGGCACTCGGACGTGTGCGACCACCTTCACGTTCACCCGCTAACCAAGTGGTAGCAACAATACTAGCATCGTCATTTCCATTGACCTTGATGTCAATTGAAGGAGCGGTATCGGTACCGTTGTTATCCCAAGTATCAAAAGAAACAATCAGAGCGGCTCCCGCAGGACCTTCTTCACCGAAGGTCGAACCTTCATCGATCGAGGAACTGAACGCAAACGCCATACCGTCGGCAGCACGAGAAGTTCCACCGCCGATTTGAACCTTAAAGGTGGCTTTGAAACCACTGACCAATTCGCCATTTGTAAATTCAGGAAGCACGAACATGCCCTGTTGGCTATTCACTGCATCCGTAACACTTACATAGCCGGTGTTATCGATTCCGCCGGTGGCCATATGATAGGCACTACCTGCAACGACTGCGTCACCGAGTCCGGCGTCGAAGTTATTGCTGTAAATGGCGGCTTGAGCGCTCAGGCCAGTCAAAAGACTGACACTGGAGGCGACTGTGAGAAGCCGTCCAACGCGGCCACTCTTGGCCCTCAACGCGGAAAACATCCGCGCAAAGGAGGGTAGAAGTGTCGGAGTGGATCCACTTTGTGGACCAAAACCAACGGGTTGATTATTTCGCATATGAGTCTTTGGGAAGAATTCCTGAGCAGCTGGGTTTAACCTAAAAAAGGCCACAGAAGCCCATCGAATCAAGCACCCACAAGATTCAGAGACTCTGCGCCACAAGCTAGGGTTTAAGCTGCTATCGGAACACATATTGTTAAGGGACAATTTAAGTAAAGCTGTCCAGCGACAATTGTGCAACAGAAATGTGACAAAATTTTCGACCCAAAAATGGTTACCCCACCCCTCTGAGAAAAGCTCCTTAAGCGACGGCCAGCAGCTGAATCTCGAAAACGAGGGTCGAGTTGGGAGGAATCGCACCCGGATACCCTGCGGCTCCGTAGGCTAGGTGGGGAGGAATTGTGACCTTGATGTGGTCACCGACGCGGAGAGTGGCAACGGATTGATCCCAACCGGCAATGACCTGCCCTGCCCCAAGAAGAAACGTAAAAGGATCATCGCGATCCACCGAGGAATCAAATTTGGATCCGTCGGTGAACCAACCTGTGTAGTGGACGGTGACGGTTTGGCCCGACTCGTCGAAGCCGATTGACTTGTTACGTCACCATAACTGGTGACTTTTCACGGGGTAATTTTATTCTTAGTGTATCGAAACAATCCTGTTGAACTGCAGACAATAATCCACACTCGAGACGTGTGAGAAGCCATATCGACTTGGCTCTGTAGCTCCGCCTGATTGCAGAGAAAACAATATGAAAAAAACGAAATTGACATCAGTTGTCATAGCCCTTGCGGCTGTGATCCTGACAGCGGTAGTCAGCCCGCCCCTGCAGGCGGAGTTCACCACGGCAAACATTGGCGATAATAATGCTACCGGCACAGCGGACATCACAAATCCCGATGAGATTCTGGTCACGGGGGGCGGATCAGACATTTGGGGGACAGCCGACAATTTCACTTTTGTCTACGAGCCCATCAGCGGCGATTTCGACAAAAAAGTCCAAATTAAAAGCATCACCCAGCCCAGCAACCGGAATGGACTGATGTTTCGGTCGAGCCTTGATCCGAGCAGTCAGACGGCTTACAACACAACTTATGGCGGCCAATTACCGGGAAACACGCTCCATGGCTTTCACATCAGGACCGTGGACAATGGGGGTTTCTACTGGGCCAATCCCCCGTTCAACAATTGGCTCTCGAGCACAAAGTACCTTCCCCCGAACAATTACCTGCGCCTCAAACGGCAGGGCAACCAATTCTCGGCTTTCCTGAGCGCGGATGGGCTCACTTGGATGTCCTTTGGGAAGGGCTCGATTGATATCCCGACTGACGGGCTGATCGGTTTTGCGACGGCGAATGGAGGCGGACAAGCGCTTTACAGCGGCTATGGTAACTTCACCTATCCGAATCCGACGGTGGAGATCCGCGTGGGACCGGTCGCCATGGACACGGTTGAAAACCTGCCGGCCACTTTCACGGTGGTCGCGCTCGGGTTCTCCGGCAACACCCAAATCAATTCGGACGACGTCAGTTACCAATGGTTTGTGAATAATGTGGCTGTGCCCGGGGCGAACAGCGCGACTTTCAAAATCGCACAGTTGAGTCTGGCCGACGACCAGAGCAAGATCAAGGTTGTGGTCTCCATCCCGGGCTCTTCGACGACAAGCTCCACGGTGAATCTGGGCGTCAAACTCGACAATTTCGGCCCAACGGTGGATCGCACCGGCGGTTTTATTGACAGCATCAGCATCGCGTTTGATGGTTTGATGAACCAGAACACCACCGACAAAGCCGAAAATTACACCTTAGTGGGTGGAGGGCAGGTTGTGGCCGCCGCTCTCGCCGTCGACAAAAAGACGGTTCATTTGACTGTGACCGGGGTTGCCGTTGGGCCCTACTCGATCAAGATCAGCGGGGTGAAGGACGTCGCTGGCAACACGATCGCCGCCAACACTCAGGCCAGCGGAATCACGCTCCCGATGAGGGCGGGAAATGGCACAATCAGCTCGGGTCCGAACTCATTCTCGATCGCCGATGACTTTGCTTATTACGCGATCAAGGGTGATTTTGACAAGAAGGTTCAGATCACCTCAGTCAGCGCCGGAGAGGTTGGCCTCAGGGCCTCGGTTGGGGCCGAACCCAACGATATCCAGGTCAGAATCTCGGTGACCGACCAGATCAACTTGCGCGGAATCGCGGATGATGTTTCTGGGCTCGGCCAATTTGGGCGAGGCTATGGTGGCGTCGCCGACAACCTGCCCAATCAATGGATTCGGCTCCGGCGCGTGGGGGACAACTTCCAGGCCTTCGTAGGAATCAATGGCCAGCAATGGTCCCTGATCAGCGAGCGTTATATGAACAACCTGGCGGATGACCTCCTGGTCGGCCTGTATGGCGGCACAGCCACGTTCGAAAACTTCTTGGACACCGACCTCAGCGACACGACCGCTCCCACGCTGATCTCGGCCGGCACTCTGGACAAGAAAACCATTGGTGTGAAGTTTTCTGAGGCCCCCAGTGCGGCCTCCCTGCAAACCGCCAATTTCATCGTGTCAGGTGGCACTGTGACAGCGGTGAAATCAGGGTTGAATGTGAACACGGTCCATCTGACAGTGACCGGGTTGACCGCAGATACCTTCACGGTCAAGGTAAACGGCGTGAAAGACGCGGCTGGCAACACGATCGCAGCGAACTCCTCGGTCCAGGCCAAAGCCTCCGACTGGAAGGCAGTCGATATTGGCGCCTTCGATCCAGAGAACCGCTCGCAAGACGGCGACGATCCCTTCGTGGTGGGCCAGTCGGTGGGCGTTTCCTCCGGGGACAACATCGAAGTGGAAGTGATCGGTGGTGGCTCTAACCTCTGGAACGCTGGCGATTTCGGCCACTTCCTTTACAAGGAAGTCACCGGCGATTTCGACGTCGTTGTTGGGGTGGACCGCCTTGATCGGTCCATCGGCACCGCTAGTTACGGCCACGCCGGTCTGATGGTGCGCAATTCGCTCTACCTGCCGGACGAGGATTACACCTCCAATGGAACGAAAGTTAAGCACGTGATGTACACGACCTATGCCGAGGCCAACCAGGAACGGACCGCCATTGGAATTTGGCGGGACAACGAAGGCGGCGGTTACGGCAACACCGGTCCGATAGGGACCGGCACGAAGATCAATGGTGTGCAGGGCCGGTTCGGAAGGCTGATCACTGCGGACGCCTCGGGCGCGCAGATGCCCAACACCTCACCTGACGCCTCGCGCTGGTTGCGCATCCGGAGAGCGGGAGATATCTTCAACTTCTATTACTCCTATGACGGCGTCACTTGGGAGGCGGACGGGTCTCACACTAGCGTCCTGAATGAAAAAGTCTTAATTGGCTACATCGGGATGACGGACACAAGCGGCAAAAATCCGGCGTATTACAGTGTTTCAAACATCCATGGGTTTGGGTCTTACGGGCTTCCGGAACCCGCTCCAATCCTGAGCATTGCGAAAGATGGAGCCAATGCCGTCATTTCCTGGACTGGCACAGGATTCAAACTACAAAGCTCCGCCACGGTTGACCGTGGCTACGAGAATGCGGCGGACGCCGTGGTGGTGAACGGAGGGGTGAGCACCGCGACCGTCGCAGCCACAGGCTCTGCCAAATTCTATCGTTTGATCAAGTAATCCAACGAGAGCAAATGTTTCGCGGAGGCCGGGCCGGTGGCCCGGCCTCTTTTTCGTACAAGGGGGTCTCAGAAAGAGATGGAGTTATTCCGGTTGGGTTGTAGGATTAGGAACCGATGCCATCATCCGTTTTCCACGGTTTTTCGGGCCTTTTGGGCGTGTTTTTCTTGTCCGTGTTTTGTGTCGCTCCGGCGGGCGCCGGGACTTTGCAATGGCAGGAGGGCGATGGCTTTCGCAGCGCGACCCTCCCGATTCCTCTCCAGGGAAAAACCGGCTTTACAAAAATGACGGGCAGCATCACGGGAATTGTGGCCACTAATTTTCTGCGGATGGATCTGGCCGTCACAAACAGCATCTATCAGAATGGGTCGGGGGTCGCCGCCGGCGACGTGGACGGGGATGGTCTGTGCGATCTTTATTTTGCCCGGCTGGAGGGGGGCGGGGCCCTCTACCGGAATTTGGGGAACTGGCACTTTCAAGACATCACGGCGCAGTCGGGGGCGGCTTGCACCAAGTTAAGCGCGACCGGCGTCGCCCTGGCCGATCTGGATGGCGATGGCGACCTGGATCTCATCGTGAACAGTATCGGCAAAGGTGTTTCCACCCTTTTGAATGATGGGAAAGGGCATTTTCTCGAGACGGCCAGCCCGGAGCTTAAAAGCCCGAGGGGAGGCTCCTCTCTCGCCCTGGCGGATGTGGATGGGGATGGGGATTTGGATTTATATGTTGAGAACTATCGCTCCTCCACCCTGCGCGACGAGCCGGACACCCGGTTTCGAATGCTCAAGGAGCCCAATGGGCGGACTATCGTAACCATGGTGGACGGCAGGCCCACGACGGATCCGGATTTGGTGGGGCGTTTCACCTACAACCCGACCACGGGAATAACAGAGCACGGCGAGCCGGACAGCTTATTCCTGAATGATGGGACGGGCAAATTTTCCGCCGTGCCATGGCAGGGTGGCGCATTTCGCGATGAGGACGGAGCCCCGAGCAAAACACCCTACGATTGGGGCCTCTCAGTGATGATGCGCGACCTAAATGGGGATGGGGCGCCCGACATCTATGTTTGTAATGATTTTTTCAGTCCGGACCGAATCTGGATCAACGACGGCGAGGGGCATTTCCGGGCCATTGCGAGAACGGCCATTCGGAAAACGAGCGTCTTCTCCATGGGGGTGGACTTCGGGGATATCAACCGGGATGGGCACGACGATTTCATCGTGATGGACATGCTGCCCCGCGACCATGCCAACAGAATGGTTCAGGCTGGGATGACGGCGTCCATCAACAGGGGGAAGCTGGATTTGCCCGGCAGGCCACAAAATTTGATGAACACCGTCGGCCTCGGGCGCGGGGACGGCACTTTTGCGGAGATTGCGTTTTATGCGGGATTGGAGTCCTCGGACTGGTCATGGACTCCCATTCTGCTGGATGTCGATCTGGATGGATACGAGGATCTGCTGGTCTCCAACGGCTTTTTTGCGGACAGCCAAAACATGGATGTGGGCGAGAAACTGGAAGCGCTCAAGGCTCAAAAGAAACTGACCCGGCAGGAAAAACTCGACCTGCGCCGCTCCACCCCAAAACTCGAAACGCCAAATTGCGCTTTTCGAAACAAGCGCGATCTGACCTTCGAGGAAGTCGGGAAAAGCTGGGGATTCGACAGCAAAACGGTTTCGCAGGGCATGATCCTGGCCGATTTGGACAACGATGGGGACATGGATGTGATCGTCGCCACCCTCAACAGCGAGCCGGAACTCTTCCGAAATGACACGACCCTCCCCCGGGTCGCGGTGAGGCTAAAAGGCAAACCAAAGAACACGGCCGGGATTGGCGCAAAAATTTGCGTCACACCCAATGAACCCGCCTCTCCTCTCCCCGCTCAAAGTCAGGAGATCATCTGCGGGGGCCGTTATCTTTCGAGCGATGAGGCCATGCGCATGTTCGCGGCGAGGCAAAGCCAATCCATGACAATCAGAGTGGTGTGGCGCGGGGGTAGCACGAGCATGGTCACGAACGCTACCCCGAACCGTGTTTATGAAATCGCGGAGGCGGGCGCGCTTGGCACTCCCCCACCCTCTCGGAATTCCCCTCCCCCACAATTTGAGGACGCCAGCGAATTGCTGAACCACACCCATTTTGACGAGCCCTTCAATGATTTCGAGCGCGAGCCGTTGCTGCCGCGAAGCCTCAGCGGCTTGGGGCCGGGCCTAGCTTGGCTGGATTTGAATGGCGATGGCTGGGAGGATTTAGTGATCGGCAGTGGGAAAGGGGGCCGCGCGGCCTTCTTCCTGAATGACGGGAAGGGCGGCTTTTCGCCTTGGTCAGCCGCCCCGCTAGACCAAGTCACTCCCGGAGACCAAACCGGCCTCGTCGGTTGGTCGGCCGCCAACGGTTCCAGCACACTGTTCATCGGGCTTTCTAGCTATCAGGAAGGGGTCACGAACGGGGTCGGCCGATTTGAGATCAACGGCGCCGGCATCACGCCCGGCGAGGGACTTCCATCGGGCTCCTCCAGTGTTGGGCCTCTTTCGCTGGCCGACATCGACGGGGATGGGGATCTGGATTTGTTTGTGGGGGGACGTGTGATCCCGGGGAGGTTTCCCCAAGCTGCCGACTCCCATCTTTTCCGAAACGAATCAGGACGGTTCCAGCCGGACAAAGAGGGCGACCTTCTGCTGGCCCCTCTCGGTATGGCGAGCGGGGCCGTTTTCAGCGATCTGGATGCGGATGGTTTTCCCGAACTGCTGGTGGCCACAGACTGGGGGGGCATCCACATTTTCTGGAACAAGAAAGGAAAATTGAGCGAAGATCCTTTGAAACCATCGCTCTCTAAATGGCGCGGCTGCTGGAATGGGATCACGACCGGCGATTTCGACGGAGACGGGCGCCTGGATATCCTCGCCTCCAATTTGGGTCGCAACACCAAATATCAGGCGACCATCGCGGGGGAAGCGCGCTTGTTTTACACCGCTGTGGAAAGCGGCGGGGCGATGGCGCTGTTCGAGGCCTACCAGGATGCTGAAAGCAAAAAACTCTACCCCTTGCGGGACTGGAAACCCATGATGGCGACCTTCCCATTTTTGATCGAGCGGTTTTCTTCGCATCAGGAGTACGGCTCATCGAGTTTGGCGGAAATGTTTAGGGAGAAATTGAAAAGCTTTGGGGAACTCCGGCTGAACATGCTGGAAACGACTCTTTTCCTAAACCGCGGCGATCATTTTGAGTCCCTCCCCCTTCCAGCCGAAGCCCAATTCGCCCCCGCCTTTGGGGTCAACGCGGGCGATCTGGATGGCGACGGCAACGAGGACATTTTTCTGGGCCAGAATTTCTTTGGGGTCGAACTTTCAATACCGCGCCAGGATGCGGGACGCGGCCTGTGGCTGCGCGGCGATGGCGCGGGGAGATTCACCACCGTTCCGGGGCAGGAGTCCGGGATTCTTGTCTATGGCGAGCAGCGCGGGACCGCTCTCTGCGATTATGATGGGGATGGTCGGGTTGATATCGCGGTGGCCCAGAACTCGGCCCGGACCCGGCTGCTGCACAATCGCTTGGCAAAACCCGGCCTGCGGGTCCGGCTGGAAGGCCCGCCCGGCAACGCCCTGGGTGTCGGGGCCATTTTGCGCGTCGGAAATGAATCCAAACTCGGCCCGGCGCGGGAGGTTCACGCCGGATCAGGCTATTGGTCGCAGGACAGTGCCGTTCAGGTCATCTCCGTGCCCGCCGGCGCGAATCAAATCGAGGTTCACTGGCCGGGCGGCAAAACAACCCGCTCGACACTGCCGGTTCCCGCTCTGGAAGTGAGAATTCGACTCGATGGGAGCGTCACGAAACTCAGATAAAACTTCAATTCTACCCAGATGAGCCAATGAGCCACCAGGCGTCCACTCTGAGCCAGCCTGAAGGGTGTGAACATCACTTCGATGGCGGCGGCAATTTGCCTTTGTGTTTCCACAGCCGATCCTTCAACTGCGGAAATAATTCGAGCGCGTTGTCGCGCATCACCTGTTGGCCGATGGGGAGTGCGTCAACTTCGCGGAGTTCACCCCGCTCGACTTTCTCGGCGAGCGCCTCCGCCAGACAACGGCGCGTGAACTCGGTCGCGCCGTAGATGCCTTCGACGTGGTGGGCGTCAGGGCCCCACATCAGGTGGTTGCTTGGCATAACCTCGAGCCACTCTTCATAGGCGCGCTTGCCCATCGTGTAGCTGATGGTTGGCAACCAGACCGAATCGATCCAGACGTGCTTGCCCTCGCGCTGCATGATCGGGGCGGTTTCCCCAATCCAGAGGTAACCGCGATGAAACAGAATGAACTTCGTGGACGGATTGGCCCGCAGCGGCGAGCGGACCTTGTCCTTTGGCAAGCACTTCAATTTGTAAATCGGTCATCGACATAGAGAAACCGTAAACCGGCCTTACCGGTGGCGCAATTGTGAATTGATTTCGTAAGGCTACTCCCTTGGTTTCGGGAGCATGGCGATGGCTTGGGGGGTCGCTGCCTCGGTGGGTGCGGGAAGTTGTTGAATTTCGAGAAAACGCTTGGCAGCGGGGGCAACGCGGTGATCGTAGGAGCCAAGGGCATCGTTGAAGGAGTTCACAGCACCACCAAGAGATCGGCCTAGTTTGACCCAATGGGTGTTCATATCGTCCATCCGTTTGGCGAGGTCTTGACCTAATTTTGCGATTTCGCGGGCGTTTTCGGCGAGTGCCTCTACTCGCCAACCGGCGGCAGCGGCTTTGAGTAGAGCAATGAGGGTCGTGGGGGTTGCGAGGATCACTTTTTCGGTGATCCCTGTTTCCAATAACAAGGGGTCGCACTCCAAAGCAGCCGCGAAGAAGTTTTCGCCGGGGAGAAAAAGCACCACGAACTCGGGAGAGTTTTCAAACTGTTCCCAATAGGATTTACGACCCAACGCAAGGAGATGCCTGCGCACGGTGGCAGCGTGTTCCTGAAGGCGGGCGATGCGCACGGTTTCGTCGGAAGCCTCGAGTGCGAGGATGTAAGATTCGAGCGGAGCCTTGGCATCAATCACGATACATTTACCGCCCGGGAGTTTGACGGTCAGGTCTGGACGCAATTTTGTATCGGGGACGAAGGTTGAGGCGACGGTGCGTTGCTCATAGAAATCGCAGTAGTTGAGCATGCCAGCCAGTTCGACCACTCGGCGCAACTGGAGTTCACCCCAGCGACCACGGGTGTTGGGGTTGCGAAGGGCTCTGGAAAGCGTGGTGGTCTCGGTGCGGAGGGTGTTTTGTGCATCCACGAGAGATTTGAGTTGAGTATCAAGGGTGGCGAAGGCGGCGGTGCGTGATTTTTCGAGGTCCACAATTTTGGCATCGACCTTATCAATGGATTCGCGCATGGGACGTAGAAGGCCAGCGATGGCTTCGGAGCGTTGATTCAATTCTGAGGTGGAGGATTGTTGAAGTTGAGCAAACTCCTGCCGAGCTAGTAGGAGAAAGGAATCGTTGTTTGCGCGGAGTGATTGGGCGGCAAGTGCTTGAAAGGTGTCGGAAAGTCGTCGCTGAGCATCCTCGACCGTGGCGAGTTTCTCGGCATGGGCACGGCGTTCGTGATCAAGAATGGTGCTCAACTCAGTCAGGCGCGTCTGGTTGCGAAACCGGCAGAGAACCCAAGCCAACACAGCACCGGTGAGAAAAACCAAGAAATCATGAAAGTAGAACATGGAGAGAACCATGCGTGAAGGGGGCGAGGGAATCAAAGCAGAAATTTAGGAGGAGTTTTTACTGGTGAAACGAGAGAAAGGTGCATACACCAGCTCTACAAAATCAAACATTCAATGAGCACTATTTTTTGCCGCTATCGAGTTGCGGGAGAGTCCGAATCCCGTGTCGGGTTGGTCACGGAGGGTCGGAGCGTCATCGACTTGAGGGAAGCTGGTGTGCGGACGTTGACCGAATTATTGGAGGACGAGATGGAACTGGTCAGGGTCACTGAGTGGGCACAGCAGGGGTCTCACCCTGAGTTGACCCTCGCAGATGTGACACTGCTCCCCCCCGTGGAGCGGCAGGAGGTGTGGGCGGCGGGAGTAACTTACCTGCGAAGTAAGAAAGCGCGGATGGAGGAATCGGATCACAACGCGAGCGCGTATGATCGAGTTTACGACGCACCGAGACCCGAGCTATTTTTTAAGTCAATGCCGGAGAAGGTCGTCGGCCCGAATGACTTTGTGGGGATTCGTCGTGATGCGGGTTGGAATGTGCCCGAGCCGGAGTTGGCGTTGATTATCAATTCACAGGGGCAATTGAGGGGCTACACGATTGGTAATGACATGAGCTCACGGGATATTGAGGGAGAAAATACGCTCTATTTGCCGCAAGCAAAAATTTATGATCGTTCCTGCGCGTTGGGGCCATGGATGGTTGTAGGCGCGACGGAGGAGGAGGCACGCGAGTGGGAGATTGGCGTTAGCATCGAACGCGGGGGCGAGGAGGTATTCTGCGGTTCGACAAAGGTCGGACAGATCAAGCGGACGTTCGATGAATTGATGGGCTACTTATTGCGGAGCCAAACTTTTCCGCACGGAGTGATCCTGTTCACCGGCACTGGAGTGGTGCCAGAGGATTCCTTCACGTTGCAGCAGCACGATATCGTGCGGATGAAAATATCGGGCATCGGCGTGTTGGAGAATCAGGTCACCGTGGTGTGACGCTGGCCTGCACGTTGGGGGGGATGTAGTTTAAGGTGTAGTAGGCGGAGTTGTGGAGTAATGGCTGACCCTTGGCAGACTTGATGCCGGGGAAATGCAGTTCGTGCACGTGACCCTCGACTAACCCGTCGATGGAGAGTCGAGCTGTCAAACCATCGGAGGAAACGGTGATTTTTTTGATCGTGGGCTTGGTGACGTCTACCTCTGGGCTGCCGTAGCTGGACTGATAAATATGGGTGTAGGCCTGAATGGTGTAGGAGGCAGTTGCTTCGACTGTCGCACGATCCACGGGTTCGGTAAAGCTGAGCTCAAAGCCATCCCGCTTGGCTTTCATATCAAGAATTTCGAAAGGAATTGATCCGGTCCAAATCAATCGTTGCAGCGCGAAAGGTTTACCCCCACGTGCACCCCAACCGCGATCAGTTCCACCGACGAACAGTGAACCATCGGGCGCAAATTCTAGACTCAGGTTGCCGGAAGCGAACCCTTGACGAAAGGGGAAAACGACACCCTGATAACGATCATTCACTTTTTCCAAGGAGACGCGCATGACAGTGCTGTGGGTTTGATCTCCAACGAACAATTGGTCCTTGAATGGGCCAAATTTCCCCTTCGAGACATCACAGGCGATGCCGCTGGCGCTCTGGCCCATTTTGTTATAGGGAAAAATAATGGCGGGCGGGATGAGTTGAGGAATTTTTACTGCCTCGAGGTGCATCCGGCTGCCGCTTTTGGGTTCCAGCGGACGGGCTCCCAGGACGTCGGTGGAATCATACCATTTGTTACCTGAAGGGTTGCCCATGAAATGGCCGGGCTTCAGATGTTTGAGGGCGCACGCCCCATTCCAGGGTCCTTGGTTATCGGTATAAAACATGTCGCCCAACGCATTGGTACCGATGCCACCCGGGGAACGTATGCCGCTGCAAGTAGGGACGGCTTTACCATCTGCACCAACTCGAAAACACCAACCACGGAAGGGATCCTCGCTGGTGAATGAACCTGTCAAACATAGGACAACCCAGATGTTTCCGTCCTTATCGAATTTGGAACCAAAGGCATATTCGTGATAATCACCGTTGACTCCCCAGGCGTCGGCTACTGTTTCAAAAAGATCGGCGCGACCATCGGCGTTCAAATCTTTCATGCGCGTTACCTCTCCACGTTGAGTGCAATAGACCCAACCATCGCGCACCGTTAGGCCGAGGACCTCGTGCAAGCCGTGGGCGAACTCTGTAAATTTTGCCTGAGTAGGTGGTCGCTCGAATGCGCCGTCGACCATGTAGATTTTCCCCAACCGCGTTGAGACGGCGAGTTTGTTGTCGGGCATGACCTGCAAGGCACCTGCTTCCAGAGTGATCTCTTTGGGTATCGGAATCGTGACGATCTCATAATACTTGGCCTCGTCGGTTGTCAGGTCGGCGCGGACCCAGAGGGCGGAGAGACCGAGGGCAATCGCGAGGCTCGCGACCTTTAAGTATTGGGGCATCATAAACGAATTGAAAATAGAGTTAATGGATCGGATCACCAGACAATCTCCTCGACGAACTTGGCTTGGACACCCTCGAAGTGGACTGGGACCAACAACTCTTGCTGATTGCCTGAGTTGCGCACGACGGGCTTGCCGCCGCTGGTGCTTGAAAAACGTAATGTGATTTTATCATCAACGCTCCAGAGGTCGCCACGAGGCTCAATTTTTTGACCTACCGCAGCTCGAAACCAGAGGTTAGCCAAGGGTTGATCGGCGCGAAGACTGAATGTGCGAAGGAAAACTGAATCTAAACCTTTGGTGTGTGCGACGGGGTGATCCTCAATTTGGAGACCCTTGAAGGAATAAAGGAAGATGGGACGGCGAGCCTGATCCAAACGGTAACCTCCCATTTTGAATCCGCCAGACTTCCCGCTGGCGCTGGGCCAAGGAGCGGATGGATTGTCGAGGACAGCGAAGGTGGGACCCTGAGGCAACTTGATGACTTGATCGCCTAAGGGAGGCTCGTAGCCCTCACCTCGACCGTTGCTATGTCGAGAGGCATCGATGAAGGATCCCTGCCAAATCAACGCTAAGCGAATCTCGTTGGCATCAAAGGCGAGGTTGGCTTTTTCTGGATAGCCCACACCAATGGCACGCGATCCGGCATCCTTAATAAAGTTGCGATAGATGACGGGTTCTTTTTCGGCGATGATCTCCATTTTACCGACAACAAATCCGGACGGAATTTCTGCTTCGCGCCCTTTGGAAAGATACGCCCAGATAGCATCAATTTGTTGCTCGGTGTTGCCATCTAGAATTTCGGAGTTAGCCGCTTTGCCTTCGGGCCAGAAACTAGGCATGCGCGTGCCCGGACGTAAAGCGGCTGGGTTCAACATGTAGACTTGGAACCACTCTTTTCGCAATCGCTTGGTCATGGTTGTGAGATCGATGGCAGGAACGCCAAGTGATTTATGATCGGCAAAATTATGGCAGGAAATACAGGTAAGCCCGCCGCTCCCCACGAGTTTTCGACCTGACTTGATAGAATGAACGTCGGAGGCAATCTGACGGACAGTGCCGAATGAACCATCGACCTCGCTGAGTTGAACGGGAAGTTTACCAACATTGGATTCGCCAAATTGGGGCATTCTCGTGGCCATGTAGGGGCGATCTGCGCCGTGATTGATCAGCACCTCGCGCATCCAATCGGTTCTGAGTTTTCCGCCCACTCGAGTTAAGTGCGGAGGAATTCGACCCTCATCTCCCAAATCAATTTCGCCCGCAGTCATAAAATACGCCAAGCGATCGGCGACGGGCCCACCCTTACCATCTCGACTATGACAAGCGGTGCAACTGAGGGAGGAAAGCGTGAAGTTGATTTCTTCGGCAGCCGATCGGGCCGACTTTAACAGCACCTTGTTTTTTAGCGTGAGCCGCAAGTCCGCGCGTTGAATGTCGCTGAGGGAAAAGTCAGGGGCAAGCGGATCCAGTTTATCTGCGAGGCAACCCCGAGTGGAATCCACATCGACCAACGCTTTGGATACTCGGGTCAAAGCGACGCCGGAAGATTGATGGCAGGCGGCGCATCCGTAGTTAGAAAATGCCGACTGACCTCGTGCCACCTTGGCCTGGTCCACACTGAAAACTTCCGGCGCCAAAGGTTTCAAAGACGCCCCTTGGTGGGAGAAGACATCGGAGGAAATGGAGCTTCGGTCGAAGTTAGGCCCGGACCATTCCAATTTGAGTTCGTGGCCCGCACCCGAATTAAAAAATGTGAGCAAGAAATCATGATCTCCTGCCTTCAATTCGAGACTCACTTTTTTATTCTCAGGTGGGTGGACACCGTCATTATCCAGCACCAATTTTCCATCCAAAGAGAGTTGTGAGCCATCATCCGAGGCTAGGTTGAAGGTGTATTTCCCATCCGCAGGAGCGTGGAGTTTCCCGGAATATCGGAAACCAAAGTTCTGATCCCGTTTTCGCGCTGATACCGAAATTGTGTTGACCACACCGCGAGCGACGGGTTGTAGCCGATCAAAGTCGGCCGAGCTGTTGAAATCGCCTTCGTAGTAGGCGTAGCTGAGACCGCCCACACGATCAGCCTTGGTGGGGTCCGTGAGCAACAGGGCCTGTTCGCGTAATAGATACATCGCCAACGCTGCGCCCTCGGAGTTGCTCAGATTCGAAGCAGGCATGCGCCCCGATGGACGAAAGTGAACTGGGTTCACGAGAAAACGTTGCAACTCGCCAAATTCGTATTTTTTTGCCAATGGCCCCAAAGGAACGGATGTCGTTGCTAATGAATCAGGAATAGTTTTTGCGGCATCCGAATTCTTGGGTTGAAGTTGTGAGGGCGATTCCTGTGGTGCATGACACGCTACGCAACCCACGGAATGAAATAACTGTCTTCCCTGCTGCAACAAAAATGGTTCCGCAGCTGCACCCGCCGCAGCGCGGGGTTGGGTTGAAATGAGGTAGTGTACGAGATCATCGACAACGGCGGCTTTGTCGGGCCCTTTCAGGGAGTGTAAACTGTCGGGCATTGTGGTGCCTGGTTTTTCGCTTTGGGGGCTCAGCAGGTAGGCACGCAAAAACTGTGGAGTGAGCGCGAGACCTGCGGCACCGAGCCGAGGACCAACGGCGGATTGCGCCCCGAAACTACGGGCCTCCGCACGGTGGCAGGCTGTGCACTGCAACCCCGCGAGAAGGGGCTCCCCCGACTCGATAGGGAACGGTGATGTGATCGATGGGCCGATGACTGGATGGGACGGAAGCGCGGCCGAGATGGACAGCACTTGACCCAGCACTGCAGCCAAGCTAACGATCCGTTTTCCCAACCTAGAAAGCAAATAAGTCATGGTGATTTTCAAGAAGGTAATGAGACGCGCATTTAAGGGCAACTGATTCGTTTATTTTTGTCTGTGATTCCGTTTCCGTTAATTCGTCAAAAAATTGGTTGTCCACCGCGGTGTTGAAACCTAAGTTCAGACCCAATCAATCATGAAAATAATTATTCGAGTCTCTTTGATCACTGCCTTGGTGATCTCTCACCTCATTACAGAATCTGCGTGGGGTGTTGATACGGTTCGGACCAACGTCCCATCACCGACTCGAACGAAGGATAATGTGGAGTTTCGGATTGGTCCAAGCTACGGGGACGCTCCGGAGCTTACCCTGCGTGATGGCGTTCCCAGAGGCTGGATTCACGAGTTCATAATGGATTCAAAGGATAGCGTGCTCTATCCGGGGATTGCCAAGAAGCTGCCGCCTCCTGTTCCGTACCAACGCAAAGTGTGCGTCTATGTTCCGAAGCAATATGTTGCAGGGACGCCCGCACCGTTCATCATCGCTCAGGATGGACTCTCTTATACCAATGTGCTGCCGAAGATTCTTGATAACATGATTCACGATGGTCGCCTGCCCATCATGATCGCTATTTTTATTAATTCGGGCGGGGGCGACGCGCAAGGCAGTGAGCGAGGGCTAGAGTACGATACTGTTTCCGAAAAGTATGCGGGTTTCATCGAGAGCGAGGTGCTGCCCCGCATCGCCAAATCTTATAACCTGACGTTCACTACCGATCCCGAAGGTCGGGCGACGATGGGAGGAAGCTCAGGTGGAGCGGCTGCATTTACGATGGGATGGTTTCGGCCAGATCTTTACCGGCGCATCCTGACTTACTCTGGGACGTATGTGAATCAGCAGTCGCCAGTGAACCCCGTGTCTCCGCAAGGTGCTTGGGGTTATCACGCTTATTTCATTCCTGCGAGCGAACGGAAACCATTGCGTGTCTGGTTGGAAGTGAGCGAGAACGACAACGGCTCGAAGCTCGACGAGGCGTCGTTACATAATTGGGTGATGGCGAATCAACGAATGGCTTCGGTGCTTCAAGCGAAAGGTTACTCCTACCGGTATGTGTTCGCGGAGGGAGCGGGTCACACCGACGGACGTGTGACGCGTCAAACGCTGCCAGACGCACTGGCTTGGCTCTGGGACGGGTATCCTGTGAAGTAACGGGCTGGATGTTGCTTCAGATTTTCTCGCTGCGAGGATCAAATGCATCACGGAGTCCGTCGCCGATAAAATTTAAAGTCAGCAACATCACAACTAACAACAGTCCAGGAAAGACGACCATCCACCAATAGAGGCGGAGGGAATTGATCTGGGCCGAGCCTTCAGCCAGAAGCGATCCCAAGCTGGCTTGTGGAGCCTGAATTCCCAACCCGAGATAGCTGAGGAATGATTCGTAGAGAATCACCGATGGAATGGTGAGGGTCAGGTACACAATTACCACGCCGGCGACATTAGGTAGGATGTGCGTCAATAAAATATGGGTGTGAGAAGCACCCATCGCACGGCTCGCATCGACAAAACTGCGCGTCCGCAACGAAAGCACTTCACCTCGCACGATGCGTGCCATGGTCAGCCACGAGACAGCTCCCAGCCCCGCGAACAAGAATAACAGACGTGCGACACCAGCCGCTTCGGGAGAGAAGTTTTGTAGCAACCAGTTTTTAAATAACCCTTCTAACGTGGTGATCATCACGATGACGAAGATCACGGACGGTAACGAATAAAGGATATCGACTGCACGCATCATGATCCCATCGCAGTAACCCCCGACATACCCAGCCACTGCGCCCCAAAGCACTCCAATGAAAAGACTAACACCCGCACCCACCAAGCCAACCATCATGGAAATGCGCGCTCCATAAACCAATCGACTCAGGAGATCACGCCCCATCAAATCCGTGCCAAACCAGTGGAGCGTGGAAGGGGGATGTGCCAATGCGTCCGTGAGTGTCGTGGGTGACTGGTTGGAAAACCAAGGGTGCAAAAACAATCCCAATGTTAACATCGCCAAAAGGCAAGCGCTCGTGAAGGCCGATGGGTTTCTACAAAACCGTCGCCACGCACGTTGATTTGGAGTGAGAGATCGAGTGTCCATCAATCGTAACGTACGCGAGGATCGAGCCAGGTATAGGCGGCATCCACTAGCAGGTTTAACACGAGAAGCAGCACCGCATAAACTAGGACCAATCCGACAATCATCGGATAGTCACGGTTGAGAGCACTGTTAATGACGAAGACTCCCATCCCCGGGATTTGGAATAAGCTCTCCACCACAAAGGAACCCGTCAGCAAATCTGCTAAGAGTGGGCCGGAATAGGAAACCACAGGGAGGACAGCAATCCGAAACGCGTGCCTCCAGAGGACTGCGGATTCGCTCAGTCCTTTCGCACGGGCAGCGATAATATAATCAGCGTGCATCGTCGTTAACATCCCCTCTCGCATGAGTCGGGCTACTTTGCCGCTGAAATAAAGTCCGAGGGTTATCGTGGGTAACACCATGTGCCATGCCCCTCCCCACAAGGCGACTGGAAATATTGACCAATGAACCGCGAACACGATCACCAAAACAGGACCCACCACCAACGCTGGCACGCAAACAAAAAGCAACGCAAGCGAACTCCCCGCTAGCTCAAATCCATGGCCGCGCCGCGCCGCTGTGTAAAAACCCAACGGAATTCCAACACCTAACGAGAATAAAAATGCGGCTGCGCCTAACGTGGCTGAGACCGGCAAGGCCTGACTGATGATATCGTTTACTGTGTGGTTTCGCTGTTTGAGGGAAGGTCCAAAATCCCCTTGGCTCAACCCCTTCAGGTAAAGCAAATATTGTTTCCACAGCGGTTGATCTAAATGGTAACGCTCTAACAGACGGCGTTCGATCTCGGGCGAGGCTGGTTTGCGTTCCTTATCGAACGGGCCGCCCGGTGCTGTCCGAACTAGCAAAAATGCGATCAGGCTGATCAATATCAACAATGGCGGCAATACGAGGAGTCGCTTTAAAAAATACATTAGGGATTCCCCTCCCCTGCCCGCGCTGTGGAGCGTGCGCGCTTTTTAATCGATCGCACCGGATGTTCATCCCGGATGTTGTTGTAAAGTCCGGTGATCACATCTGGATCAAACAAATTGAAGCCCACATAAATATAGAGCGGCAAGATCGGGGGATCATCACGCACGAGCAACGCCTCGGCTGCGCTGAGAAATTTTGCTCTCTCTGCCGGATCACTCGAGGCATTCGCCTTACGCATCCATTGATCGTAGTCCAGATTTTTCCACCCCGTGCGATTGTTGGGATTGGAGCTCATGAACATATCCAGAAAAGTGTTGGGATCATTATAATCTCCCACCCAAGCACTGCGGCTGAGATCGAAATCGAGTTCGGACTGCGCCCGTAGATATGTCTTCCACTCCATGGAACGCAGCTCCACCTCAATGCCCAATTCGCGCCGCCACATCTCTTGCAATTCGACCCCTACCATTTCATGCGAACGCGAGGTGTTAAAATGGTAACTCACTCTGGGAAACCCTTTGCCATCGGGATAGCCTGCTTCCTTCAATAACCGACGGGCCTCGCCGGGGTCATAACCCAGACCTGCTGGAGATTGGTAATTCGGAAGACCCGGCGGCACCAAAAACGAAGCAGGCCGTTCACCTCCGCGTGTCACTCGTTCGGTGATCCGCTGCCTATCAACCACCAACGCAAACGCCTTCCGCACCCGCACATCATCGAAAGGTTTTCGCGTCACGTTGAACCGCACGAAATAGCTCCCGAGATAATCGAAGACATGAAAATCACGCCGCTTTTTGAGCAAATCGATTAACTCCGTTGGCACCACATCTTTATCCCAAATAATATCAACCTGCTTGGTGAGAAATAAATTTAAGGCCGTCGCCGGACTGTTCACCGGCATGAGATCTACCCTCTCTAATTGGACATTGGCTGCATCCCAATAACGCGGATTTTTTCGAACGCTAACTCTGTCCTCCAAACGCCAGGCGAGTAACTCATACGCACCGCTGGACGGGAGTGGACGGGCGTGAATCCAACGATCCCCGTGCTTCTCAATTATCCAGCGTGGCATTACTACATGGGTCTGGAACGCGCATAGCTCCAGAAAAAACGGGGTCGGATTTAGCAATTCGACTTGCACTGTCGATCGATCCAACGCTTTCACAGCAACCTCGGAAGCATTGGTAATTTTGCCGGTGTTGTATTCCTCAGCGTTTTTGATGTAATAAAAATTACCTGCGTAATCCGCAGCCGTTAGCGGATTCAGAACTCGCAACCAAGAATACACCACATCCTCCGCCGTGATGGGTTCACCTGTGGACCAAACTCCGTTAGTGCGAAGATGAAATGTGTAGGTCCGCAAATCAGGCGAAATCTCCCATCGATCCGCCAACCCCGGCTCCGCTTGGGCATCCACTGCATTGTAGCGGGTTAGACCTTCAAACAACGTCAGGGCAATCCGTATATCGGGCTGGCCGGTGATAATCGCCGGATCCAATGATTCGACCTCCTTGCCGTTGATGATGACCAAATCGGCTCGATCACTCCGACGCGAGCAACCTGTCAGAAATCCGGTAGCGAGAAAAACAAGCACCAATAAAAACAGCCACCTCGGAAAATTTCCAAGGGGGCTGATCTCTGGCCGCATGAGGCGAAATTATTTGTTGGTGGTGCTCTTTGGAGCTGGGGCATTCGTTGCCGCCAACGGTATCTGCAAAAATTGACTGTTGGTCGGAGTCGCCGCTGGGGCGATCACGGTAGTCGCCTGTTTGCCAAGGTATTGACCCACACCCTCACGGCGAGACTTGGCCGCTTGCGTGTTCAAAATGCCCAGCAAAAGCGATAACCCTAAAAAGATTCCCGCGATATACTTGGTTGCCTTGGTCAACACGTTGCCTGATCCAGAGCCGAACAAGGCATCAGAAGCACCCGCTCCAAAGGCCAACCCTGAGCCCGCTTCTTTTTTGGGAAGCTGCATCAGAACCAAAAGCATCAGGATCAAACAATTGACAATTAACGCTGCGGTGAGCAGCACGATGATTAAATTCATATCTTCTTAAATCGAATTCTTAACAATATCAGAAAAACTGCGAACCTCCAACGAAGCCCCGCCCACCAAGGCTCCGTCCACGTCCGCTTGGCCCATTAACTCCCGTGCATTCGAAGCCTTCACGCTGCCACCATACTGGATGCGGACACGACGGGCCGTACCTTCATCAAACATAGCCCCCACGCGATTTCGGATGAACGCATGAACATCCTGCGCCTGCTGCGGAGTGGCAACCTTGCCCGTTCCAATCGCCCAAACCGGCTCGTAAGCAATGATGGATTCCTCCATTTGGCTTTTAGTCAGACCTTTCAGGCTGCCTTCGAGTTGGGTGGCGATCACCGTTTCGGTTCGTCCCGCTTCTCGCTCGGCCAATAGTTCACCAACACAAATAATCGGTTTAAGCGATGCGGCCAAAGCGGCAATCGCTTTCGAGGCAACCATCGCGTCGGTCTCGCCGTTGAATTGGCGACGCTCAGAGTGACCCAGAATCACGTAGCGCACCGAAAATTCCTTGAGCATTCCAGCTCCGATCTCACCCGTAAAAGCACCGCTCTGGTGTTCGCTCATGTTCTGGGCACCCAGACGAATGTTTGAATCCAGCACGACTTTAGAAACTTCGGAAAGCGCTGTGAAGGGAGGGCAAACGACAATGTCTACTTCCTTGACCGCCACCAAATCACGCTTCAAATTAGTCACAAGATCGAGCGCTTCCGCGACGGTCTTGTTCATCTTCCAGTTACCCGCGATGATCAGCTTACGTTCTTTATCCATGACTAATTTCTTAAATCATTAGCAGGTTGATCACGAATTGCCAAGCACGACTACACCCGGCAGTTCCTTGCCTTCTAGAAATTCCAAGCTAGCCCCGCCGCCTGTGCTCATGAAGGTTACTTTTCCACCTAGCCCAGCAACATTGAGGGCTTTGACACTGTCGCCACCGCCGATAATGCTTTTCGCTCCGTTATTTTGGGTCGCGTCGACCACTGCCTTAGCTACGGCGAATGTGCCTTCTGCAAACCTTGGATCCTCGAAAATACCCATCGGACCATTCCACAAAATCGTTTTCGCTTGAGCGATTTCAACCGCGAACGCGGCTGCGGTTGCCGGCCCAATATCTACGCCCTCGGATAGTTCTGGAATGTCCCGAGCTGTATTGATCCTAGGATTCTGGAGGTCAAAAATAGCCCGACCTTTCTTATTCTTTCGACCGGTATCCACCGGATCCGCGATGAGGTTATCCGTCGGGATCAAAAACGTGACGCCCCTCTGCTGAGCTTTGCTGACTGCGGCCTTGGCGACTTCAGTTTTATCCGGCTCGACAAGAGATTTACCGACGTGAACCCCATCGGCCAGTTTAAACGTGTAAGCCATCGCACCACCAATCAAGATGACATCGGCTTTTTCCAACAGTCGGTCGATCACCTTAATTTTGTCAGATACCTTTGCTCCTCCGAGGATGACCACAAAAGGACGGGCGGGATTCTCCAACTCATCGCCAAGAAATTTCAGCTCGCGTTCCATCAACAAACCGCCAGCACATTTGCCGCCCCGTTTCGCAATGACTGCTGGGACACCAACCGTTGATGCATGAGCTCGGTGTGCTGCCCCGAAGGCATCATTGACATAAACATCGCCCAGTTGAGCGAGCTTCTCCGAAAATGCGAGGTCGTTTGCTTCCTCCTCCCGATAAAAGCGGACATTTTCCAAGAGTAAAACTTCGCCATTCTGAAGGGAATTGACCTGCTTTTCCACGGCTTCCCCGATGCAGTCCTCAGCAAACTGAACGGAACGACCAAGCATTTCGCTGAGCGCGATCCCGACCGGACGAAGCGACATCGAGGCTTCTGGTTTTCCGTCAGGACGCCCTAAATGAGCCATCAAAATAACTCTGGCACCACGATCGATCAGATGCCGCAGGGTGGGCAAAGTTTCGTTGATCCGTGTGGCATCGTTAATCACCATCTGACCGTTGGATTCCTCCATCGGCACATTGTAATCCACACGCATCAACACTCGCTTACCGCTTACATCGACATCGTTGATAATCAGTTTCCCCATAAAACAAACAAGGCGGGAAGCCTAGCAGAGAATGCGTTCAAGTCAAAATCAAATCGTCCCCAATTTTGACACAGCTCCCCGTCGGTCGAGGAGTCTCACCGCTCACTGGATTCGGTCCTTGGAGAAGGACTGGAGTGGAGATCGCAAACACTCAATGTCTTTGATTGTATGACCATGAGTGACTGTAATGCGAAGGCGTGCTTGGCCTTTCCGAACTGTGGGATAGCGAATCGCAGGCACCATTAGGCCCGCCTCAAGAAATGTTTTCGACAAGCACAACGCCTGTTGCTCATCGCCAACAAGATAGGGATGTATCAACGAGGCTGGGGATTCTTTTGACAAGGGTAGCAGCATCCGGCGTAACTCTTGCGCCAACGACCACACCACCTGGCGTCGCTCTGCGCCCTCTTTCTCCAAAAGTTTAAGGGCTGCTAACGCCGCGCCGGATGAAGCCGGATTGGGTGCGGTAGAGAAAATAAAACTTCGGGCCCGATTGATCAAATAATCAACCAGCGTTCGACTCCCTGCGATGTAACCTCCCGCTGAACCTAAAGATTTACCCAGCGTCCCCATCTGAATTTCGACCTGATTCACCAAGCCTAGTTCCTCGATCAAACCGCTCCCTCGTTGACCGAATAGCCCCGCCGAATGCGCCTCATCCACCATCAACCAAGCGCCATAGCGTTCTTTCAACGCGACTAGCTCACGCAAAGGAGCTTGATCACCGTCCATCGAGAATACGCTCTCCGTGATGAGTAGAATATTTCCCTCAGAACCCACCGTCTTATCGGCCCATTGCAAGATGGTTTCTAGCTCACCCAAATCATTGTGTTGAAACACTCGCAACTTGGCCCCAGACAATC
This sequence comes from Verrucomicrobiota bacterium, assembly GCA_008933045.1. Classification (GTDB taxonomy): domain Bacteria; phylum Verrucomicrobiota; class Verrucomicrobiia; order Limisphaerales; family SXQI01; genus SXQI01. The sequence goes on along the minus strand of WBXJ01000003.1, from coordinate 4,658 downwards.
GTGCGCCATCCAGCAAAGAGGCATGCACCAATTTGTCGACAACAATGACATCACCACTCGCCATCAGACACGGGATCGTGCCAAGAGCGGTCGCGTAACCCGTGGAAAAACAAAGGGCTGCTTCCACACCTTTAAACGCAGCAAGTTGTTCCTCAAGCAGATGATGGAGTTTAAGCGAACCACAAATGAGTCGAGATGCACCAGAGCCAGCACCGTAATCTCGAACCGCTTTGAGTGCTCCCTCCTTCACCGCTTCATGATTCGCCAGACCTAAATAATCATTGGATGAAAAATTGATGAATTCCCGTCTGTTCATCTCGATCCGAGCACCCTGAGCAGAGTCCACGCTGCGTAATTGACGGTACAGATGGTCCGCACGTTGCTTTTCCAAACGCGCAAACAATTCTTGTGACAACGGTTTCATGTCCACGGTGCGATCCGGCTATCGAGTTGAAAGACTTGGCCAGAAATGTTGCGTGTTCCACAAAGGAAGACAACCATCGCCGCAACCTCCGCTAAGTCATTAAATCGACCGAGCACATTCTGTTGGCGAAAAACCTCCCGTTGCGACTGTGAAAGTTTTTGAGTCATGCCCGTGGGGAGGACTCCTGGTAGAACGGCGTTCACTCGAATGTTTTGGGAACCATACTCTCGTGCGATAGCGAGCGTTAAACCCAGCAAACCCGCCTTGGCTGCCGCGTACACTGACTGTCCCCCAACTCCGCACCGGCCGGCATAACTCGAAATATTGACGATATGTCCCTCGGACTGTCGCACCATGATTGGAAGCACAGCCTGAGTACAAAGAAACGCTCCACTTAAAGTCACTTCATGGACTTGATCCCAATCGCTTTCCTCCCCTTGTATCAGGAGATCATCACGATTAATCCCAGCGTTATTGATCAAAACATCAATGCGACCAAATTCTTTTATCACCTGCTCCACGACTGTCGCGACCTCTTGTCGGTTGGTAACATCCAACCGAATCTGGGTCACGTAATCTAGGGGCTCTGGGAAGGGAGCCTTGTGATATCCAGCAATGACCTGCCACGAACTCAAACTAAATTTCTCCGTCAACGCTCGACCGAAACCACCCGCTGCACCCGTGATCAAAACAACTGGCAGCATGATCAATTCTCCAAGGGTTTAGATGGTTGGGAACGAGGCTTCCACCGTTTGTGAACCCAGAACCAATTTGCAGGATCACGGCGCACCGCATGTTCAAACACTTGGTTCATGTTCAAGGTTATTTCTGAACTCGTCCGCGCCACCCCATTGATACGGGTGGGTATTTCCTCCCCTACCTCGGCTCGCCATCGTGCCAATCCGACGCGATAAATCACAGCCGTAAATAGTGGACACCGATATCGCAGTGAGAGAACTGCCGGTGCCGCGCTGGTAGAACATTCCTTTCCTAAAAACGGAAGCCATAGCCCTCCTCTTCCGGCGTGCTGGTCAGCCAATAGTCCCAGAATAATGCCGTGACGATTTAAGATGGCTTTGAGCTTCGCGGCGTCAGTGCGGCGTTCAAAAAAAAGGCAACCCGAACGATTGCGTGTGTCTTGTAAAACACGGTTCAATGAGGGTTGACCCAACCCTCGATAAGTGGCCACCCCTTGGTATCCCTTCAATTCTGCTGCTAGTAAGGTGTACAATTCGAAATTTCCAAAGTGACCGATGGCGATGACGCGGTTTTCTTGGACGGGTTCGCCCGCTTTGGGAATCAACTTTTCCAACCCCACCACTTCGCAGTATTGAAGTGCCTCCTCATTGCTCATGCGCGACGTTCGCAACGCAGACAAATAGTTCTCCCCAATTCGACAAAAATTCTCCAAGGCAATTTCATAAATCTCAGCAGTGGTCTTTTCTTGGCCGAAGACATGTTGCAAGTTTTCCAAAGCCACCCGTCGATGAGAACGATCCAAATAAAAAGCCGCACCCCCACACCAACGCCCCAACCTTGCTACCCATGCCAATGGGATCACGCCCACCAAACCCACCGCAGCTCGTGCCACACAATAAAGAGGCGTTTCCATGGCTCGCGTTACTTGAAGCAAATCTGACGCACACAATCCTGAAAGTCCTTGGCGCCATGCAGAATTTTGATCTCCACACGCATAAATAAAATTCTCAAATCACGACGATCAATCTTGGGAAAACGCACAGCATCTTTTTGGGTGGTGAGAATCAACTGCGCCTGCCGCTTTTTACCGCGGTTGATCACGTTAAGAATTTCTTGCTGAGTAAATCGATGGTGATCGGCGAATCGCTTGGCGTAAACAAGCTCCGCTCCTAATTTTACTAAGCCCTCCTCGAAACTTTCCGGTTGAGCAATTCCACTCAACGACGCCACTCGTTTCCCTTGAAGAAACTCCAACCCTTCGCGTTCACCAGTGAAGACGTCCTCGAAAAAAAGCGGCTGATGCACACACTCAATGATGCCGGCCGTGTTGTTATATTGCGCAATGCGCTGGCGAAGTGCGGTTGTATTGCCATTGCTCTTGGTGATAAAAATCGTCTTGGCTCGAGCGAGGTGTGATGGCGGTTCACGGAGGGTTCCACGAGGGAGCAAAAACTCGTTTCCGAAAGGTTGTTGGCTATCGATAAGAACCACATCGTGACGTCGCCCCCGGAGTTTCCAGTACTGAAATCCATCATCCAAAAGCAATGTGTCACAACCAAATTTCTCGATCGCATACCGTCCGCTTTTGACACGATCCTTATCTACCAAAACGACAACATCTTGAAGGTTTGAAGCGAGCATATACGGCTCGTCTCCCGCTGTGTCGGAATCGAGCAACAGCGATTTACCATCTGAAACAACTCGAGGCGGTGTTCGATCCTGTCGGAACAGAAGTCGATCCACCAATCGTTTGCGAAAGGGCGGAGGCTTCGACCGATACCCACGCGAAAGAATCGCAACATTCCGACCCTCGTCTTGAAGCACTCGTGCGAACTTTTCGACCACAGGAGTTTTCCCAGTCCCACCCACCGTCAGGTTGCCAATCGCAATCACCTGCACTCCAAGCGTCGAATCTCGAAGGATTCTGTAATTGTAAAGAAACCGTCGCGTCTTAACCGCGACCGCAAAAATTTTGGATAAAGCCAAAAGAAACCCACGAGCAATGGAAGCCCTTTTTCCAGGCCTCCGCTCGAAAATCACCTCGAGAATAAACGTCTCGAAATTCTCGGTTATTTCCCGCCACCATTCACGCATCCAACCTTGATTGTGCCAAACATCAGCACCCGAGGGCAAGGAACAGCAGTTCCATTTTGTAAGTATAAGAAGCGCGAGGCCATGGATGCCTTCTATACAAATCTCGACCGCCATACTCTCCAGGATGTCGTGACCGGTTCACATCGCACTCGCATGGGTAATCTGCTCTTGGATCTCAAATATCAAATCCCGCCTGAGAAATGACAATCGTCTGATAGGGGGTGAGAAACAAAGCGCATGAAGATGCTGTGATGTATTGCCATCTCAATCAGTTTTACAAAACCTGTTTTTTGGGACATGGTCTTGAAAACTTTCTGAATATGAGTTCTTACACTGACTTCCTGAAAAAAGCCTTCCGTTTGGGATGCAATTTTATCCTCCTTTTGATCTGTTTTCTCAACGCGAATGAATTGCGAGCGCAAGACCCTTCCCCTTTCGTGATCAATGAATTTATGGCGAGCAACAGCCTGACGTTGCGGGATGAGAATTCCGAATTCTCGGATTGGATTGAGATACTCAACATTACAACCAACTCGGCTAACCTCGGTGGTTATTTTCTGACTGATGATCCAGCACGGCTCACCCAGTGGGCATTCCCCTCGGTCAGCATTCCAAGAGGTGGTTACTTGGTTGTGTTCGCTTCTGGCAAGAACCGCACCAATAACCCGGCTCGTCTGCACACTAGTTTTAGCCTGAAGTCAGAAGGTGAATATTTGGCACTCGTGCAACCAGATGGCACCTCGATCGCCTCCGTGTTGGAACCGGAATACCCTGAGCAGTTTCGAGATGTTTCCTACGGCCTTGATGACACAGGCACAAATTATCTCTATTTCACCAAGGCCACTCCTGGCGCGACCAACGGAGCCGGTTTGCTGTCGTTTGTGGAGAAAATAAAACTCAGCATGGATCACGGATTTTATGACCAACCCTTTGATTTGACGCTGTCCACTGAAACCACAAACGCGATCATTCGCTACACCACCAACGGCTTGCTCCCAACCGTCAATGGAGGCATGCAGTATTCGAACACCTTGCGGATTAGTCGCACGACCGTCCTACGGGCTGCGGCCTTTCGCACAGGTTACAAACCTTCCGCAGTAGAAACCGTCAGCTACCTGTTTTTGGATGATGTGATCCGCCAAGCCTCGGATGGAAAAGCTCCAGCAGGATGGCCGACCACTTGGGGCGGCAACACCGTTGACTACGGGATGGATCCCGAGGTGGTAACCAATGTGACCTACGCCGGAACTATTAAAAATGACCTAAAGACTCTGCCCAGTTTTTCGCTCGTTCTTCCCACTTCTTCCTTGTTCGATGGGTCGACTGGTATTTATGCCAACCCGGGCCAAGACGGACGCGCTTGGGAGCGACCGTGTTCGCTCGAGCTTATCCATCCTAATGGCACGAAGGGGTTTCAGATCGACGCTGGCATCCGAATCCG
>WBXJ01000002.1 GCA_008933045.1 Verrucomicrobiota bacterium | reverse complement strand
GCCCAACACTTTTGCGGCTACCGCGCCTTTGACATGGAATGGCGCGGCGTCCGCGTGGGGTTCCTTGGTGACCCACGCCACCAGACCCACGGTGCCCGCCTTTTTGTTGACATAGGCGTTGCCGATGACCGAAAGGGTTGCGTGCAGCGGAACATCGGCGCCGCCGTTCGTGGACAACTCCACCACCAGCACGTTGCGGGAAGCGGACAGATAGGCCTTTGTCTGAACAGGCGAACCAGCCATGGTGTTGTCGCTCCGGACTTCGGCGCTCTTAAGGTCTTGCGTGACGCTGTAGGCAGTCCCCGGTCCATCGCCTGATGTGGCTTCGATAGTCAATCGGGCCAGATTCAGGATGTGCTGCTTATACGGCCCGGGAGCATTCTCCTCGCCGGACCGAAACCCAGCCACATCGTTCCCTGCATGAAAGCCGTTCTTCCCCAGATAGTATATTAGAGAATGCTTCGTTCCCCCCAAATGGACTCCGAAATCTCCGTTGCCCAAGTAACCGCCCTTCATCAGAGTTCTGCAACTAACGTCGTCCCAGGGTTCGGTATAGGTGGATGAGGCACGATCCAACTGAGCGGAAACCGTCTCCCAGTCCGACTCAGCTGCATCGGATCCACGCTGGCCCGGTGAAAGCGAAGGCACCTGGACGTTCTCTCCTGCGGCAGTGCTGATCGTGCCCGGCGCGAAACCGACGGCCGTGCACGCCTGTCCGACGATCCGAACAAAAGTTCGTCTTTGCATCTTATTCGATTTCTTCCAAAGGATGGGTAATAATATAGTGGTTTGAGATCAATGCTTCAATAACGGAAACACTGGAAAGTTGGAGTGTGCGTATTCAATCGGTCTGGCGGAAAGTCAGATAATCAATTCCGATCAACGAGTTGGCCAATTTCTTGTTTTGCCCTGATAGGTGATTTTCAAGGCATGTTTCCCTTCGCTCAACGTCATCGCCTTGAGCGGGCAGGGAAGGGGCATTGGAGGAAATCGAAGTCCCCAGACGTCCCAAGGATGAGCGAGGTGCCGTGAGGCAGACAGGGGCGGGAGAACAGGCGTTGGAAAAACGAAAGGACGGAAGACGATTGGGGGGAGAACTAGACCAAGGAAACAAGAAACAAAAACACAGGGAATGAGAATGGAAAAGGGGACGTTTCTAACGAGTTAAAAATGAGACAGGGTTTGTAAAGAAATCTGTGTAAGTGGTTTTTGGTTTGGTTTTTGTTGATGTGATTTTCCCAGCTTCGGCAGTGGGATAGAACGAGGAGGGGGCGAGCTGCGGTTGGTGGCAAAAATAGGTTCCTACCTCGACAACGTGAGTTGCGCCCCCGCGAAGTTGAAGCATCATGATTTGTCTTTTTTCTGCTGGGTTAAACATTTAGTGTTTGGGGATGAACCCACGATTGATTGTGTTTTTTAAGGTTGCCTTGTGCTTGTTCACCTTGCCGATTTTGGCGCAGGACAAGGAGGGTGTTGAGATCATACGGGAGGAAGGACAACTTCGGATCACCATTGATGGTGCCCCGTTCAGTGCTTATCATTTCAAAAATACTCCTCGACCTTACCTTTATCCTTTGCTGGGGCCAAAGCAACTGCACATGACTCGGCACTGGCCGATGAAGGATATGCCTAATGAGGAGCATGATCATCCTCATCATCGCTCGCTGTGGTTTGCTTTTGGGAGCATTAATGGCGTGGATTTTTGGTCGGAAGGCTCCAAGGCAGGGAAGACTATTCATGAGGATTTCATCACGGTTCAGTCCGGCAAGAAGGTGGGTGTGATTAAGTCCTCAAATCAATGGGTAACGTTGGAAGGAAAAAAGATTTGTTCGGATGTGCGAACAATTCGTATTTATCGAACGGGCACAGAGGAACGCATGCTGGACTTTGAAATAACTCTCCGCGCTTCGGAAGGTGATCTAACTTTTGGGGACACAAAGGAAGGGATGATGTCTCTACGTCTGGCAGAAACTATGCGCGTGAAGGGAAAGGTAGCGCAGGGCCACATTCGTAATAGCGAAGGGGTGCTTGATGGAGCGACTTGGGGTAAACGGGCGAAGTGGTGCGATTATTATGGACCTGTTGATGGTCACATTGTGGGTGCCGCCATGTTTGATCATCCGACAAATCCGAGGTACCCCACTTGGTGGCACGTTCGTGATTATGGCCTCTTTGGTGCTAACCCGTTTGGGTTGCATGATTTCGAGGGTAAACCCGCCGGCTCAGGTGACCTCAAAGTTTCGGCTGGCGAATCGATTACATTTACTTATCGAATTATCCTGCACGAAGGCGACACGGCTCAAGCAAAGGTGGCGGAAAAATTCGAAGCATTCATCAAGGAAAAGAAAAGCGATCCAGTCGGAGGCCGCTAAGTTTCCGAGATTTGCCGTTGGTCACTTAGCGAACATGGCGGAGTTCGCACTTTTTGAAGGATCGGCACCCACGCGCTTGAAAAGGACTTTGGAGTTTCTTCCGCTGGTTTCGTATTTTTCGCGGCGAGCTTGGGGCAGTCGATCTGGCTTACCTTCGACAAACCCGCCTTTGCTTTGGAAATAATTAAAGGCTTGGGTTGATAGGGTGATCAATTCCTCTAAACCTAATTCTTTGGCTTTGCCTTCGACGAATTGAATCATCTTGCGTCCAATGCCCTGATTCTCATGCGTAGATTTGACGAATAAGCAGGCCAATTCTCCCTGACGAGAATCAGGATAGACGTGGAGCGCGACGCAGGCGACGGGGTTCTTATCGATCTCAAACAAGTAATAATCTCCGAGATGTTGTTGCACATCTTGGCGTGTCCGTTTCATCAATTCCTCGGTCGCTACTGAACCTTGGGTGAGTTGGAGAATGCTACGCACATCTTTCTTTAGTGCGCGGCGGACTTGTTCATATTCGTTGGCGTAGATGAGCGTCCCGATTCCCTCATTGGAAAAAACTTCTGCCAACAACCCTTCATCCACACGGCCATTGATGATGTGAACTCTAGGAACTCCCTGTTTACAAGCGGCGGCGGCATGCACCGCTTTGGACCACATTTCTGCTGGGAATTCTGAACGGTGGTTGTTCAGCATGACCTCCAAGTCAGCGACGAGGAGTTGATGAATCAACTGCCCATTGCGGATTAATCCGTCCTGAGTCGTGATGAAAATGAGCTTGTTCGCGTGCAACGCATCCGCCAAAGAAACTGCAACAGAATCGGAGTTCACCCGATATGTGCGACCGTCGCCGTCAAATCCCAAAGGCGGGATCACAGGGGTGATGCCTTGGGTGAGAAGTGAGAGGAGCATCTCGGTATCAACCCGCTCCACCTTACCTGTGAAGAGGTGATCGATGCCCTGCTTGATTCCGAGGGGGTGCGCGGTGATGGCATTGGTAGAGACAGCACGAAGGTCATTTGCAGCCAGACCTTCTAAAATCTCGTGGGTCAGCCGGTTTGCTGCCGTTAGGGCTAGTTGCAAGGTGTCCGCAGTGGTCACGCCTGCTCCATCAAGATTGGAAGCTTGGGTGCCCAACTCTGCCGCGAGCAGCTTGATCTGAGCCGCAGCTCCATGAACCAACACGACACGAATGTTCAGCGATCGCAACACCGCCACATCAAGCAGGATGTTAGTGAAGTTCTCACTGGTGACAATCTCCCCGTCGACGCTGATAATAAACGTCTTCTCCCGAAAGCGGGGGATGTATTGTAGGATTCCTCGAAGATCTGTTGGCTTCACGTCAAACTTGGTCAGCTGTTATTGCTTGTATCATTATCTGCTCAACCCGCAAATCTGGCAAGAGAGGTTGCTAGTTTTAGAGAGTCGTCATCACAGCGCGTAGAGCTTGCATGCATCGCGCGTTTTCTTGAGGGTTACCGACGGAAATACGAATGAATTCAGGCAGGCTGTAGCCTCCCATCGGTCGAGTGATGACTCCCAGTTTTTGTAGCGAGTTAAAAACCTGCTGCCCGGGGCCTACGCGCACGAGAATAAAATTGGCGTGAGAAGGGACATAAGAGAGCTTCATTTGAAAAAACTCGTTCTCAAAAAAAGCCAAACCTCGCGCATTGTTCTCAAGAGTTTGTTGCAGATGTTGCTCATCATCAAGCGCGGCTAATGCGCCGGCCTGAGCGATCGAATTGATATTAAACGGTTGCCTAACTTTTTCAAAAGCAGCCACCAAATCCGGGTGCCCGATCCCATAACCTAGGCGAAGGCCAGCGAGTCCGAAAACCTTTGAAAAAGTTCGCATCAGCAGGAGATTCGGTTTGAGTCCCTGCCGAACCAATGGGAGTAGGTCTACTGAATCTCTCAGATATTCGATATATGCCTCATCCATGACGAGGAGCACGTGCGGTGGAATTTGGTTGAGAAGATTTACCACATCCTCGCGCGGAGCCATTGTCCCGGTCGGATTATTCGGATTAGCCACAAACATCACCCGAGTTTTTGGAGTAACCGCACGCAACATAGCCGGTAAATCATGGCCAAAATTGAGAGCGGGAACTTCCACTAATCTTGCCCCAAACAAAGCAGTCACCAATGGATAGACTGCAAAGCCATATTGGGACACAACTACCTCATCACCCTCAGTGAGCAACGCGTGCCCAACGAATTCGATGATCTCGTTGGAACCGTTGCCTAGAATGATCTGAGAAGTTTCGAGTCCAAGTTTTTCGGCCAACTTTTGCTTCAGGTAAAAAGCACTTCCATCGGGATAAAGATGCAAGTTCTCCAGGACGTCACGCATTGCCGCGAGTGCTTTAGGGGAGGGCCCGAGAGGATTTTCGTTGGAAGCCAGCTTGATCACGTCGCTGGGAGCAAGACCGTGTTCGCGAGCCACTTCTTGAATGGGTCGGCCAGGTTGGTAAACATCTAATGTTTGAAGGTGAGAATTCAGCGCGAAGGGCAGTGACATGTCAGAGCGAGGTCAGGATTTTGTTAACGTCAACGTGTTCCGCGATGAGGTCGCGAATAATAGAAATTTTCTCCAAGTCTGTAGAACGCGTTTTGACGATCAGGTCATGCACGGTAGAGGCAACAATGTAACTGCCTTGATCTGCAAGGAGTACTGGGAATGGCATCTCTTGAATCAACTTGAGCACCTCTGTATTCGGCCTGACGCCACCCGTGAGAACGATCCCAGCTAGGCCATTTCGGGGTTGGTTAATCACCGTGCCAGCAGCGGCAAGAATGATATCTTCACGATCACCTGGTGTGATAATCATGACGCCAGGACGAAAGGAACTCATCGTGTTGTGAACTCCCATGGCTCCCACGACAACCTCTTCAACCAGATTACTAATCCGCTGAGGCCGATTCAGGACTTCGGCAGCGAGTTCGTCCCGGATGATTTCCATCGTTGGATTCGAAAGAATCTGCTTGTAGGGAATCACCCCCAAGAGTTCGAGGCCTTTGCGTTTCAACCCGCGTCGCGCAAACTCCGTAATAAAATCGAGCTTCTCTAGATGAACCTTATTGATGATCACCCCCATCACCTCAACCCCTTCTTTTTCGAAGAGTGCCTGATTCAAGCAGACCTCATCGATGGGTTTTCCAATGCCTCCTTGAGTAACGATAATTACCTTCGCTCCCAGAAGCTTCGCAACACGAGCATTTGAAAGATCGAACACGGAACCGACGCCCGCATGACCCGAGCCTTCGCACAGAACAAAATCTTTTTCCCAAGCTACACGATCAAAGGCCGAGTGAATGCGTTTGACCAAGGCATCGTAGTTGGCCGATTGTAGATATTTACGAGTAAAATCAGGCTCGATCGCGATTGGGCTCATGTCCACCAACGGACAATTAAGTTGGTAGATGCTATCCATCAAGACGGTATCCTCGTCGATTTTTTGTTCTGCAACTTCTACAAACCTCTGGCCGACAGGCTTGATGTAACCCACACGAGAATAGTGTTTCTGTAGTGCCGCAATGAGACCCAACGACGTCGTGGTCTTCCCGTCATTTTGACGGGTTGCCGCAATGAAAACACGAGGAATAGTTACGTTCATTCAATAAATTCACCGGGGAGATGATAGGAAGGATCTGAATAGAGAGCTTTGTAAGCAATCGACTGCAAGCCAACGATGGCAGCAACTCCAAGGATATCGTGAGCGTTGGAACCGCGCGAGACATCGGCAGCCGGCCGATCGAGACCTAGAATGATTTGACCGTACGCATTCGCACGTGCGACATGCTGGATCAGTTTGCTGCCGATGTTGCCTGAGTTCAGATCAGGAAACACTAAGACATTAGCATGACCGGCGACTTTACTATCGAGAGTTTTCCTCGAAGCAATCTCGGGAACCAGAGCTGCATCTACCTGCAACTCTCCATCGAATTCTGCCTCGACTCCTTTCTGAGCTGCTTTGGCGCGAGCTAACGCCGTCGCAGCTTGCACCTTGCCGATTGAGGGATGGGTAGCACTGCCTTTGGTAGAAAATGAAAGCAAGGCGACCTTCGGAACGATACCCATCAATTGTCGCGCGAGTTGAGCCGTCGAGACCGCAATATCTGCCAACTGATCCACAGTGGGATCTGGAATCACACCGCAGTCCGCCATAAACAAGACGCCCCCCAAACCGAATCGAGTATCCTCCACTTCCATAATCATGCAACTCGAGGCCGTGACTGCCTGGGGTGCTACCTTGATGATTTGAAATAACGGTCGAAGGACGCTCCCGCTGTTCAGATTCGTTCCGGAGACCAACCCATCCGCCTGATGCATCGCAACCATCATCGCACCAAAATAATTCGGTTTGAACATCGTCTCCCGAGCTTCATGTTCCTTGATGCCCTTAATGCGTCGCACCAATTCAAATCGTTTAGCGAAATTATCCAACTCTTCACTTTCGGCAGGGTTGATAATACGAATCCCTTCGAGGGAAACGTTTAGGCGTTCGGCAGCCTCCTTGATCTTCGGGCGTTCGCCTAACAGAATCGGCACTCCACAACGCAACGAATAGAATTGGCGAGCGGCTTGGATTACGCGCGGCTCCGTTCCCTCAGGAAAAACAATCCGTTTGGGGTGTCGCTGTAATTTCTCGATAACACTGCCGATGAAACGCATGAGATTGATTTAACGTGTCCTTAGCCAAACTGCAATCACACAGAAACTCTTCCCATCAAGCTTCGCCTCTAACTCCTTGAATTAGTTTGATCCAACGATCGTTTATCCAGAGACTTTAGACATGATTATGAGCAAATTGTTCTGCTGGATTTCTTTCAACCGTTGGAGCTGGCTTGTCAACCCCGGTTTGGTTGTGTTTTTTTTATACGTTGCTTCTGATTTGCAGGCGGAGGATTCAAACGACCCGGCAGTTCTTGGTCGGTCAGTTGTGGTGGTTTATAACTCACAAATGCCTGAATCTAAGCAATTAGCTGAGTTCTATGCCGAGAAACGGCTAGTTCCTCGCCAGCAAATTGTAGGCTTCAACCTCTCCAAAAATGAAGAGATCACGCGTAAAGATTTCAACGAAGAATTGCAGAAGCCATTACTGAAGTTTCTGGCGAAAAACCACCTGCTCAACTTCAAGACGTCCGCCAAAGGAAAGGACGCGACGGGAACAACAGTAGGAGAGGCTGCGTTTCGCTATCTGGTGTTGTGTTATGGCGTCCCAGTGAAGGTGGCAGATGATCCTTCGTTGCAAGAGGCTGGAGGTTTAACTCTTCCAGAACCGTTGCGGAAGAACGGGGCCTCGGTGGATAGCGAACTCTCATTGCTTCCGTTAGCTGACAAGAAACTAATACTCACTGGCCCTTTCAATAACCCGACTTATGCAGCGACTAATATCGCACAATTACATTCCACCAATGGGATAATCATTGTAGCGAGGTTAGATGGGCCGAGTGCAGCTATCGCACGGGGAATGGTCGAAAAATCACTTCTAGCAGAACAGGATGGGCTTTGGGGACGAGCTTATTTCGATTCACGTGGCCTAACGGAAGGTGCTTACAAACAAGGGGACGAGATGTTTAAGCAATGTGCGGACCTCACTCGAAACTATGGTTTTGATACATGGGTCGATTCCACATCCGAAGTTTTTCCAGCAACATTTCCATTAAGCGATTGTGCGATTTATGGGGGTTGGTATTCAGGAAAATACGACGGCCCGTTTGCTCGTGCTCAAGTCGAATTTGTCCCAGGCGCATTTGCCTACCATCTGCACTCATCGAGTGCGAATGTGCTTCGGAGCGATCATGACTTTTGGGCTGGCCCATTATTAGCCCGAGGAGCCACCGCGACGATGGGTTGCACTGAAGAACCTTTTTTGGCTGGTACACCTGATATTTCTGTATTTCTAAGCCGGTGGATTTTTGGTGGTTTTACATTAGGAGAGGCAGCGTTGGCGAGTCAGGCATGGCTTTCGTGGCAAATTATTGTGCTGGGAGATCCCCTCTATCGTCCCTTCGCTCAAAATGGTGGCAAGTTGCATCAGCGACTTTTGATTGAGAAAAATAAGAAGGCTGATTGGGGCAATGTCGTGGTAGCTAATCGTTCCCTCAAGTTGAAAACTTCGCCGGATGAGGTGCGAGGTTTTTTAACCAGCCAACAGGGGTTTGCCACGAGTGCGGTGATGTTGGAAAAGGTGGGGGATATATCCTTTGATGAGAAACAAATTCCGGAGGCAATCACCTCTTATTTGGAAGCATTGAAAAAGAGTCCATCACCACAACAACGTGTGCGAATCACGTTTCGAGTAGTTCCAATTCTCAATGGCTTGCAACGTGAGAACGAGAGTTACGAACTACTCCAAGAATTATTAAAAGCGTTTCCCGACTTTGCAGATCCAGCGGCGATTTACAGTCAACTCTCGACACTGGCTGAAATCCTTAAAAAACCGGAACAATCCGCCAAATGGAAAGCACTACTCACCAAAGGCACACCACCTTGACCCGAGTGTTCTGGCGATTTTGCAAATGATCTCTCGTGCAATGGTTTAATTTAACGTTTGGCGATCCGGCGCATGACCTTGCGATTGATGAGGCGTTGCTGGATTGGTGTGAAGCTACAGAGTCGACTGGGGTGCTCCGGTTCTGGGAGTCGCCCGAATATTTTGTCGTGTTGGGTTACGCCAACCATCAAGCTCGTGAGGTGAATCTGGACCAGTGTAAGCAGCGCGGCATTCCGATATTAAGACGCTGCAGTGGCGGTGGGACGGTGGTGCAGGGGCCAGGCTGTCTCAATTATACCCTCGTTCTTCCGGAGGATATGCACGTTGCCCTGAGTTCAATTAGCGACTCGAACCGTTATATAATGGATCGCCAACGCCAAGCGGTCGAAAACGCGCTAGGTTCCTCGATCGAGGTTCAGGGTCACACGGATCTCATCTGGCAAGGGCGAAAATTCTCAGGTAACGCGCAACGTCGTCGCCGTCGTCACCTGTTATTTCACGGTTGTTTTTTGCTCAACTTTGATCTCCAGATGATTCACGACATTTTGAACATGCCTTCGTCCATGCCGGATTATCGGCAAGCGCGAAGCCACGCAGATTTTGTAACGAATCTTCCGGTGAATGAGGTAAACCTCAAAGCGGCGATCCGGAACGTGTGGTCAGCGGATCAACCGATGGATCCGCCGCCGTTGGAAATGGTAGAAAAATTGGTCTCGGAACGTTATGGACTCCCGGAATGGCATAGTAAGTATTAGGACTGACTTATAACGGTTTAGTCGCGCACAACACTGACTCGATAGAATCGCGATTCAAATTCGTTTTGCACTGTGAAGGGCAGAATCTTCGAGTCTACGAGAGTTGGAAAATGGGTGAGAAGTTTCCACTCCCCAACATCGAGAGATTCACGAACCCAGAACGTGTAACTGCGACTAGGTAAACCAGACACAGTTAAAGTAATTCCATTGGAACCAAACTCCGCCTTCATCGACAGATTGCTTGCTGGATTTTTTGGATCAGTTCCGGCGATGTATTCCTCTAGGTTCGACTGGCCATCCTGATCAGGATCCCCGGTCGCACCTGCGTCGCCTAGGTTCGAAAGCGTGTCTAATCCGAACGTGTCTTCCCAAGCATCGGGCAAACCGTCACGATCAAAATCATCGACATCCGTCGCGGGGTTCAGTTTGCCCGCTGTGGGGGTTGCGGATTGCCAATTGGTTGGATCATCGCCAAAGGCTCGGATGGCTACCCGTTGAAGCGATTTTCCTGTGCCTGAAGCCGTCGTTGGCCAAGGCGAGACGGGCAGATATCGTATTTTTTCAACCGACACGTAAGGCACCTCCTGCTCGTCGAGAAGGGACGACTGAACCGGTTCGTCGGGCTGCTTCAATTCGATAGATTCGCCCGAGTTTTCCAAATTACCATTCCAAGGACCGAGCACAGGGACGGTTACTGGAACTTGAAATTTGGCCCGAAAACTTGAAATCGTTCCGATATCAACGACAGGATTAAACCCCACCACGAGAACGAAACCTCCGGGAGGAATCTCTAGAGATCGAGGAAAGTCAAAGTCAACTCCCCCACGCAGATGCCAACTATTGGTTTCGTGTAGTCGATCCCAGAGTGGCACAGTGAAAGTCGAAATATTTCGCACTTCTATGAATTCATCCAACGTGTTGTTATTCGTGGTAATGGAAAGTGGATTAAAGTGGATTTCCGTAATGGCGAGGGGCCCCACGAGCGGTGCCGAGTTGAGTTGACCTAATGTGCGTTTTTCCTGAGTAACAAAATGTTCAATTCCATCGCTACTGACAAATCGCCCGAAACTGAACCCGTTGAAGGCTGCTCCGAAACTGAATCCGTGATGGTAGCCTGTGAGTTCACCAGCGGCGTCCGCGCTAAAAAGATGTGCGGAATCACCCATGGCACTGAAAGAGAATCCTGTGGTTCCTCCTCGAAACGAATTCTCGTCAACGACCGAGTATCCGTTCGCACTTAGCACGCTACCTTGAGGCAATTTGTATTTCTTAGGATCACGATAATCATCGCTTAACCACCATCCGGTGATGTCGATAGTTTGATCCTCCCCATTCAAAAACTCCACCACGTCAAGCAACGGTGGGTCGGTATGGGTGAGCACTTCGTTGATCCAGACTCTTGGGATAGTTTTCGGTGCAAGGTCAACGTTCCCTGGAGATCCGCCCGGTAAACTACTTAATCTCCATTGTGCTTCAGCACCGATCAAGTCTTGGGCAACAGATTCATCACCTAGCGTGAGCGAGAAACCAAAACCATCCGAAAGCGGCAACCAACGACTCTCGTAGGTCACATCGCTGATAGGCTCTCCGAGTGGTCCGTTGATAATTAAGCGATTGGATCCGTTTCCAAGGTTACCGGTAAACTCGCCCGCGATCAGGTTAGTCGTGCCATATCTTGATAAAAATGACGCCCTGTTTTTAACGATTAAGACCCTCGCACCCGACGCCAAGTTCGTGACTAGGCTACTCGGGGTAAAGTTAAACTGAACACCTCCGGATAGTTTAAAACCGACAAGATTCAGCGATGATGATGAGATATTCTTGAATTCTAAGAATTCAAAATCAGTCGCGCTATTCGTGGAATCCTGTGAGGGCGATTCGGGGTGATACATGATCTCCGTCAGCAATAGCGGCGGAGTGGTATTGTAATAACTGGCTTCCGTTACCCCAGACCATTTGGAGACCAAGGGGGGATTCAACGTTCCCGTGTTCGCCTTAAACGCATTATTATTCAGACGAGCGATCAATCGAGAATTGGTAGAAATAACCAACGGAATATTCGTAGCGATCAACGCGTTCGGATGAACATTTCCTCCCGCCAATCGAGGGTCGGTGCCATCGAGTGTGTAGTAAATAGTCGCGTTGGTAGGCCCTTTGAGCGTTACCGAAATCGAGTTCAAGAACTTGCCGGAAGGGGTGGTATTAGTCGGACGGACAAGGCATTGACTGTCCATAAAAATGACACGATTAGAAAGCCAAGTCTTCATCAAATTGATTTCACCTTGATAACCTCCCCGCGGTGCCACTCCCCATTTAGTTTGTTCACGCGGTTGTGATTTGCGCACCTCAGTGGTTAATTCTTCGACGAGTCGGTAAAGATTTGTTGTCGAAAAATGCGATGATCGAAGCTGTTGGTAGCGGTCAATCCATTGTTGGTAGAAATCGATGTCCGTGAACATTTTCCCCCACCACATTTGTGAAGTCTCATTGAAGTAATCCGTCCCGCCACTGCTTGTCCACGCTTTCGGATTCGCATCGCGTCCATCCATGGATCCAAGGGCCCGATCAAAATCCCACAATGGTCCGAAGGTGATTTTCCCATTGCGAGGCTTATAAAAATAGGTACTCAAACGCAGGGCATCGACGTTGAACGAGAGTACATTTAGTAGGTGATGATCAATGCCAGCCTCGACATCAAAATAAGCCCTGTAACCGTTCGTGGGATCCTTCCAATTAGCTCCATAAAGTGCGCTCCCGTACCTTGTGAAGAAATCGCGTAAATACTGCAGTTGCGGCGCACGCACGGGTGCTTCAATTTCTGTCTCGTCAGGTTCGACAAAAACCATCGATTGACTGGCTCCGTAGATTCCACCTTCACCGGGGCCAGTGCGATCTACTTTAAGAATGAACCCTCCAGTAACAGAGGGGGCGGTGAGATTTTCGGGCTCCAACTTGTCGATATCGACTCGGTCTTTGCTGCGGCGAACTCGTTCCTCGAGCACGTAGATCCCATTGTAGGTCGTGGGGTAGCGGAGACTGCCAGCCATCGTATCTTTTACTAAAAATAATTCTACAAAACGCGTCCGTGAGGAGTATCGACCGATATCACGGCTGAGTTGGTGCATGAACGGATTGTGGATCAACACCGGCTCAAAACTGTTTGGAGCATAAAGCACCCAGTCTGAATCCTCAGGCAAACCAAGAAGTGTGTGTTTATCATCGGCACCAAATTCATCGCGCAGCTCTAGATTCAAGCTGACTTTGGGTAAACCCAAGGTGCTGGAGCCTCGTGCGCCGATCCCTACACGGCGACTTAACGTCGGGGCATTGGTGAAGGAGGCGATACCTTGAACCGGTTCGTAAACCTGCAGGTAGGCATCTTGCTGGCCTGTAGCGGGCGGTGTCGATTTGCCGAAATTATGCAACACGAGCACGGGCAGAGTGGAATTAAACGTCGGTGTGCTTCCTTCCAGTTTGAGATAAAACTCAGTGTGTGGATCTCCTGGCAAAACTCCCAGAGCAAAGGCTCGAGCCCGAAGTTGAATCGAATTGCTGATAAAAAGCGAATTCGTGTAGAGCAGCGACGTGCTTAACGGCATTGTGCCATTCGTGGTATAGCGAATCTCGGCACCGGTCAGTGGCACTTTCAGAGAAATGGAGAGGTTAAAATTAGTCAGATAGGCACCTCCGTTCGCCGAGAATTTCACATCGGGGGCAAAGCCAATTCCGCTGGTTGAGTTCGCTGTGCCGGGGGTCGGTGAGGGGAAATACCCCGTCACGTTGAGAGCACCGGTGGCTCGTCCGTAGCTGAAGTTTTTCCTCTGAACAGGGAAGGTCGGCGAGAACGCGGATTCACTTTCGCCCGCAGGATTGACGAGCGCTAGGAATTCTCCGCGATCATCCAGCTTAAAGTTTGTATGAAGTCGCGCCGCAGCATTGGTGCGATCTTTTCCGGATGCAAAAACGACGAGCCTCGCTCCCGCTGCGATGGAAGTCGGAGGAAAGGTCCATTTCCGTAAATCCAACGCATCATCAGTCAAACCCCAACCGAGCAACGAAATTGTTCGGTTGGAAGAGTTGAACAACTCGATCCAATCTGATTTATCTCCATCCTCATCGCGTAGCACCCCATTATTCTCAGCCATGAACTCAGTGATGAATAATCCGGCAACAACCAGCGTAGGATCGACAGTGTAACTCCAACCTGACTGCTTGAAGGGATGCGGGATTGCGGCAGTATCCGTAATCCCATGGTTTTCAAGAAATGCAACCGAGACAGCACCCGTAGGTTGCTTAGGAAAAGAAAAAACAAATTGACCTGGGGTCACCTGTACAACATTGGTTGCGCCGACCCCGTTTATTAAGAGGTCGCCTGCGTCTACACCGGTCACGGCTTCACTAAAAAGAATCTCCACAGCAAAAAACTCTTTTAAGGACGATCCCGCCGGAGGGATCACGCTCGAGATCACAGGAGCCTCCATATCCCCCGTAAACGACAGGGACGCATCCCAGACAATATCGCTGCTGGTCAACGAAGTGTTGAGCAATTGAATCGCAAGTAGGTTCGAGCCTGCCACCAAAACGCTGCGAGGGTCGGTGATGGGATAATCGTTAAAAACTGCGGGATCGGGATTCACTGGTGTTGTTGCAAGTCCGTCGAATGAGATCTCTCCCGCACCGACATTAAAGCGAGTCACCTCTTTACCATTAATCCAACAAATAAAACCATCGTCACACGCTGCGTTTAAAGTCAGAGATTGAATCTCTGCCGGATTGAAAACATCAAATCGTTTTCTTAAAAACACCGTGCTGTAGCGACCGTACATATCGTCGAGCAACGTGCCCGAAAATGGATCGCCGTAATAGAAGCTTGCAACACCAGTCAGCCAGGCAGTGTCGTCGAAGCCAGATGTTCGCCAAGCCGTCGCATCGGGCGCAGAGGGTGCCGCTGTGCCTTTAAAAAATCGCCAACTCGATCCGTTTCCGAATATTTCGGCACCAAAACAAGGACGCACAGCTCCGCAAAACAGCGACCAAGCAAACAAATAGCAAAACAAGCTTTTCATGATACTAGGAACAGCGCATTCAAATCCAAGTGGATGGTTTCTTGTTAGCCGCTCAGACCGTCGAAGTCAACGTTAAGGAGTTTTAGCATTGCGCGAATTTCGGGTCGGCTGGCTCCTACTTTCGTTGCGCTATTGAGTAGGTCATCCGCTCTTACTGGATACCAATTATTGGCACCTCGGTTTGTTAAGCCCGCGATGTCGATCGCCTCGATAAGTCTGTGGACTTGTGCTTGAACGCTTCGATGAGGATTGAGCTTGGCTGCTTGGCATATTCCGCGTGCTGCTGGGCCAAACCGTGGATCGGATGCGAGCAGGAAACTCTGTGCCTTTTCCGGATGACCTAATCGTCGAACAGTTTCAGCGTAACTCGCAGCAGCAAAATAGAGGAGGGTCAGGTCACGAAAGTTTTCCAAATTCTTCAGGTTAGCGTAAAGTGCTCCGATCAATTCTGCGGTGTGGTCTAACTCGAGCAGTGTGATGGTTTTATAATTCTGAAGTGCGTCTTGTTGGGGAAGTCCGCAGGCAGTCTGAGTGAGTATTGTGGCAAGCCGTCGAACACCTAGTAATGTTAATGCAAACCCTGTGGAAAGCATTGGATCAATAAAACCGACAGCCGAAGGCAGGAGTGCCCAACCCTCACCGAAAACCGTCTCGGCTCTGGAGGCAACCTGAGCGATGTAGTGCCAGTTAGTGGTGCGTTGAGCAGTTCCAAGCGAGGCTTGTAAGCTTGGGTAAAGTTTGAGGAGGGTTTGCCAACCGCTCTCCAACTCTCGAAGCCCGATCTGGTTCGCTGCATCATCCTCCAACACAACTCCCACACTCGTCACCCCATTGTTAAAGCGTAAAACCCAGACCCATCCTCCGTCGATCAGGTGATGGACGGCGGAATCATCCACAGGGTAGGGGGGAGTGGGGTTCGCAAAGCCATGGTCGCAATCTTCGAGTCGGCGAACTCCTGTAAAATGAGCGAACAGAGTTTGAGTTTTCGGCATGTCCGCCGGTTGTGAATGAGGAATATGAAAGTGCCGAGTTAGACATCCCCTCGGGCCAGTGGCATCGACGATAAACTTCGTGCGAACGGCGTGGCTGCTCCCGAGCGATTGCAGCATCAGGTCCCAAGATTCACCGGCGCGAGTCAGACTTTTCAACGTTGTGTCGGGTTGATAATCGACACCGTGCGATTGCGCTTCCTTTACTAAGAACTCATCGAACGCTGGGCGATACCAGTGCGTATCGGCAACGTGGTCATTCGGACTTGCTGCGACAAGGAGTTGAGTTGCACGATCGCTTGGCTTCAGCGGAAACCCGGCTTCATGCTGGTAGAACGAAAACCCGCGCTTCAGGCCGCAAGGCAATTGAGGACAATGAGTTTGCCACCGTCCCCATTCCGTCAAATTCCGGAGGTTGGGAAGATTTGAATCGTATGCAATTTCTTCCAATAACAGATTTGCTAACGGTGTGGAGGATTCGCCGATGGCAAATTTGGGATGCCGGTATTTTTCCACGAGTAATACCTTCTGTCCAGCGCGTCGCAGGATCATGGCTAGAATCGACGCACCAAAACCTGATCCGATAATCGTGGTGTCAAACCAGAGCGATAATTGCGGCGCGATCATGAAGAGGGCAAACTGCAGTGCGAACATGGAATTCCTTCCGGAATGCGCTGAGTGTGATTGATGATCTCGAGACGATTTCGACGAGCGGGAAAGCAAGCAGGACAGACCGCTAGGGAGTCTAGGTTCCACAGATCAGCAAAGACACGGCCACCCCCTCGTTGCACGCCATATGCCGTGACAGCTTCCAACGTTTCGAGTCTTGGAGGTGAGAACAATCCTTGTTGACTGAGTGCTTCCAACGCCCCATTTCCTCCCCGTGTCGGAATCAGAGAAGCGACGGTGGCTCCTAAATTATCGAACGCAAAATCGATCGAGCGACAGGCCCAAGACGCTCCGCTCTCCTCGGTTTGAAACGGAGCCCGCACAACGATAAAGGTTCGCAAATCGATTCGTTCTGCCTGCATCCAAAGAGCCATCTTCTCAAAATCCGCCAACGTAACGCGTTTATTGAGCTTTTCCAGAGTGGGTTCATCGACGGTCTCTAGGCCGACAGCGATTTCCAATTGCCCAGCAAGTTGATCACGAAAACGACGTGCTCGCTCACCGACAAGGCGTGGGTGACTTTCCACGATGACTCGGCTGAATCCATTCAGCAATTCCGCGATCCGCCGATCCTCTTGGGGCGCGATGGCTTTGGGAT
This sequence comes from Verrucomicrobiota bacterium, assembly GCA_008933045.1. Lineage (GTDB taxonomy): Bacteria > Verrucomicrobiota > Verrucomicrobiia > Limisphaerales > SXQI01 > SXQI01. The sequence continues at coordinate 22,547 of WBXJ01000002.1, read as the reverse complement.
CAAAAAAACTCCCACTATTATACAACTTGATGGATTTGATCCCAGGAAACTGGAGCAGCGCATGCTCAATCTGACTCGGAATCGATCCGACAGGAGGTGTGGAGGTTGCGGTATGCTTCCAGAGATCGCACATCAAACAGTGCCAACCGCATTCCCGACTCGTCAAAATCACGGTGAGCACCGGCTCAATTTGACCCGTAGCGTTTCGCTCGTTCTCGACAAACATGGCAACGGGTTGCTCGAAATTTGTCAGAGCACGTTCCGGACGCAGCCTCGTGATCCAACGAGTTCGTTGCGCTGCAGATTCAGGATAGGGAAGCCAGTCAAGTTCGCCAGATGGAGCCTCCGACCCGTGGTTAGGCATAGAGGGCGAGAAATGCTTTTCGCAACTGCGCCTCTTGATCGGGCACATGGCGGCGCATCGTTTCCATCGACATCGCACCGTGTTGGAACCTTCGTTTCGTGAACACGGGCATGTCCAAACCGGTCAACGATTTGACGCCTTGCGCCACGATCTGACCCTTCAACGCGTAGAGACGATCCACCGAATACTCGGTCAGATCCACAAACGGGACACCCTCAGCAACCTCGATCACGTTGGGGCGGGTGAACGGGCTGAATCCATTAAACCCAAAATGACGCGCCGGAGCATAAGTGCGCGTGTAGGATCGACTCAGTCCCCCAGAATACGTTAACGAATGCTTAATTCGTCCGACCCCCCATCCCTCTTGATAAAGCATCTGGTTATGCACCACGCTGCGGATGGTTAGCTCGGGATTCTCCTCGATCGGATAATCCTTGAGATTCTCATCACCCCCATCGCCGTCCACAATATATTTCCAATCAGGATAGCGCGCGCGAAGATTTCGGCAGAGGGTGATTGCCATGCTGGCAGATTGAATATCCAAAGGCTTGTAGTCCTCTACGATGCGGAGCGTTTCCTCCACATTAAGATCCGAGCAGTCCGCCTCAATAGGTTCCAAGAACATTCCTAGCCCGACCTGATCTAGAAATTGGCGAGCCTGCTGCAAGTCCGGCCCCTCACTAAAACTGAGGGTAAACGCTTTCAATCGGCTAGGACTCATCCCAAGCCGCTGCATCACATGATAAGTCGTTAAAAAAACCGCGCCGCTATCAATCCCGCCAGAAAAACAAACCCCAATCGGTTCGTGGCTAGGAACCCGACTTAACCATTTTTGAATCTCCTCAGCTAAAGCACCAATATAACGGCGACCCACCTCCGCGAGATCCCGAGGCTGCTGATCCCGTTGAGGATCAAAAAAACGAGTGTAAACAGGGTCTGGATCCGGGCAACCCAAGAGCTGAATCTCCACCACATAATGCGCCGGCACCATCCGCGTGTAACTCGGATGAAATTGATTCCCAAACCCTTCCTGCTCCAACCAAGCGCGGATGGTATCCATACGATCTGCCACCACCAACGCGGGGCCCTCATGCCGCTTCGCCAAAAAGTAACGCAACGGTCGATCCAAAGACCTTGCCATCCGCACCCGCTTACCCTCACGCGCCACTAATGCGAAAGAGCCATCAATACCACGCACCTCCTCCGGACGACCGTTCAAAACTCGCTCACGAGCCTGATCCAAGGTCAGATTGTAAATCTCGTTCGTGTCTGGATCAGTGAGATCCACAACGCGCTCAACATAGTGGTGCATCAATACAATAAAGCCCGCCCAGCGAGATTTCGCAAACGAATTAGCGCAAGAAAACTACCAAGATTTGTTTAGCAGAAAATCAAACCACTGCACTTCAACAATTTAAGATCTCAGAGAAAAAGACCCTGTGAGTTGCGGGGTGTGGTTCTGTATTTCCCTTTTCTTCCCAGTGTTTGACGTTATGTTGCTGAAGGTCTGAGACCTTGACGTCATGGAGTGGGTGGAGCACTTGCCGATTCCCGAAAGAGTTTGTACGCCGATATTCAGACCAGTCTAGTAGAATTGACATGGATCCAAAGTATATACGGAATTTCAGTATCATCGCGCACATTGATCATGGGAAGACGACTCTTTCCGATCGGTTACTGCATTTCACAGGCACGATCGCCACACGGGAAATGCAGGATCAATTATTGGACTCCATGGATTTAGAACGGGAGCGCGGCATCACGATCAAAGCCCATCCAGTGACGATGCTCTACAAGGCCAAGAACGGTGAGACCTATGAGCTAAACCTCATTGATACTCCGGGGCATGTTGATTTTGCTTATGAAGTTTCTCGAAGCCTCAGTGCTTGTGAAGGTGCGCTACTGATTATTGATGCTGCTCAGGGTGTGGAGGCGCAGACGGTTGCGAATGTCCATTTAGCGATGAAGCAGAATCTGACGATCATTCCGGTGATCAACAAGATCGATCTACCTCATGCGAATGTTGCCCAAACTAAGGCACAATTAGAGGAAATTTTAGCAATTCCTGGGGACACCTCAATCCTTGCATCGGCCAAGGAAGGGATTGGAATTGAGGAGATTTTGGAAGCGATTGTCGAACGAGTGCCGGCACCAGTTCCCACAGGTGAAAAATCGGTTCAAGCCCTGGTGTTTGATTCGTATTTTGATACGTATAAAGGTGTCGTGACACATGTTCGGGTGTTCAACGGGGAGCTGAAAGCAGGGATGACGATCAAGTTGCTGCATTCGGGAAAGAACGTGGAGATTAAGGAGGTGGGTAGTTTTAATCCTAAGCCTTATATTCGAGACCGCCTTACTCTGGGAGAGACCGGCTACATCACGGCCAATATTAAAAGCCCTAAAGATGTGAAGATGGGTGATACCTTAACCGACTGGCGCAATCCGTCTCCTGCGCTTCCTGGGTTCAAGGAAATTCATCCCATGGTATTCAGTGGCATTTATCCGATCAACACAGCGGATTATGAACACCTGAAGAGTAACCTTGCGAAGCTTCAATTGAATGATTCCGCTTTTGTCTACCAATCGGAAAGTTCCGTCGCGCTAGGTTTCGGTTTCCGCTGCGGTTTTCTTGGATTGTTGCATCTGGAGATCGTTCAGGAGCGGTTGCGTCGAGAATACAACATGGACATTATCGCGACTTATCCAAGCGTGATTTACCGCGTGTATTTGACGGACGGCACGATGAAGGAAGTGGATAATCCGGCGTTCATGCCGGAAGTAAATTTTATCGAGAAGATTGAAGAACCCATGGTCACAGCGTTCGTGATCTGCCCCAATGATAACATCGGTGACATGATGGCGTTGATCTCTGAAAAGCGCGGGGTCATCGAAAGCACCGAAACGCTCGACCAACGACGGGTGATGTTATCGAGTCGGATGCCATTGAACGAAATTCTCATCGATTTCCATGACCGCATCAAGAGTATCACACGAGGATTTGGTTCCATGGATTATGAACATGATGAACCTCGCGAATCGGACATGGTGAAGTTAGATATTCTCGTTAACGCTGAGCCTGTGGATGCGTTTTCCTGTATTGTCCATCGCGATAAAGCGGAATTCCGAGGTCGGGCCTTGGCGGCGAAGTTGAAGGAGGTTATTCCTAAACAACAATATGCGGTCGCTATTCAGGCAGCAGTAGGCGGGAAGTTTGTGGCTCGAGAGACGGTCACTGCGATGCGAAAAGATGTTACCGCTAAATGTTACGGCGGCGATATTTCTCGAAAACGAAAACTGTTGGAGAAGCAAAAGGAAGGTAAAAAACGGATGAAAGCTTTTGGAACTGTACAAATTCCGCAGGAAGCGTTTATCGAAGTGCTCAAAGCCTAAAAGAGGGCAGGGGAGAACATGCTACGCTGGATTTTTTCAAAATCAGTTCGCGAGGGTTATGAGCTTCTCAAGCGCATTGAGAAGCACCTTCGCGCTCAGGATGATATTTTAACGGTCGTCAACCGACAAAAAATTGAAACTGCCATCATCGAGTTTAAGCAGGTGCTGAAGGATGGAAAATCCACAAAAAACAGCATCGCTTCCGCACGCAAGGAGTTGTCGTTAGTCGCAGATAAATACTTCAAGATTTACCCCAATCCCGATGTGCGGGAGAATGTCGATGTCGCTTTGGTGGCATTGATTGTTGCTTTAGCGATCCGAACATTTTTCCTACAACCGATGGCGATTCCAACGGGATCGATGCAACCCACGTTGTATGGTATTACTCACCAAGATTTAAGAGGAACGGAGGCTGCTTATCCGTCTATTCTAGGAAAAGTTTTCAAATTCTTGGTCAAAGGAGAATCTTACTACCACATCGTGGCAGAGGAGGATGGTAATTTTGAAGGGGCAGCGGAACCAAAGCAGTTTTTACCTTTTATCAACCGCCAACAATTTAAAGTTGGTTCAAAAATACACACGGTTTGGATGCCTCCGGATGGCTTGTTTGCACCTCCTTACAATCGTTCTGGGTTAACGGTTGGACAGAAATTCAAGAAAGGTGACGACATCATCAAGTTGAAGGTGACGAGTGGAGATCGTTTGTTTGTGGATCGCGTGGCCTACAACGTTCGATCTCCAGCACGCGGGGATATTATTATTTTTGAATCAACTGGGATTCCGAATATTACCCAAAACACGCACTACATCAAACGGTTGATCGGATTGAGCGGAGAAACAATTCAAGTCGGAGACGATCGGCACGTTGTCATTGATGGAAAACGGCTGGATGCGTCCACGCCTCATTTTGAGAATATTTATTCTTTCAAGGCACCGCCTAAAGAGGATCTTTTTTCTGGCCACGTGAACGACAAAGTGGGTCGCCAGTTTGGGAGACCTGAGATTCCGCATTACGCACCTCATTTTGTGGATGGGAATGCGAAATTTACTGTCCGAACCAACCATCTTTTTGTCTGCGGTGATAACACCATGAGCAGCTACGATTCTCGCTATTGGGGTGATTTTCCTAGAGAAAAAGCGGTGGGTCGTCATGCGTTTGTATTTTGGCCCATCACCGAGCGATTTGGTTGGGGAGTCCGTTAATGGTTATGATCTGGCGATGGTTAACCTCAGGAACCGTTCGACATGCTTGCGAGATGCGTCGTCAGGTTCGGCGTTTGATTTCCGAGCAAAAGGATCTATTAGATCCATCCCGTTGCTTAGAGCTTCAAAGTGCCGTCGAGGCTTTCGATCGAGAGATTGCAACCTTGCCGCTGAAGCAAATCGAACCGGCAATGCAGCGTCTCGAAGCGATTGCAAACTCGGTTCTCAAGCCGTTTCCTGGTGGACAAATGCGGGAACAGATTCGTGAGATTGGCTTAGCCGTCACTGTGATCTTGGCGTTCACGACATTCTTTCTCCAACTGACCAAGATTCCTACAGGATCCATGCAGCCCACTCTGTTTGGAATCACGCATCAAGATTTACGAAGTGATCCGCCTGGCGTGGAGGTTCCTTCATGGTTCGGACGGATCAAGGAGTTTATCGTCAGTGGTTCTTGCTATTACCATCTTGTCGCTCCCACGGATGGTGAGATTACCTCTGTTTCTGCTCCTCGAACGGTGTTTCCGTTCATTAAAATTCAGACCGTTTCTTTTGCAAATCAGTCATTGCGACTTTGGTTCGTGCCTGATGATTTAGACAAACGAGCAATGCTGCACCCGGGCCAGTTTTATCACAAAGGCGAGGACATTGTGAAACTCAAGTTAAACAGTGGTGACCATTTGCTAGTGGATCGATTGACCTACAATTTTCGACGTCCGGAACGTGGCGAGATATTTGTCTTCAAGACGCGGGGCATTCCAGACCTTCCGCAAGACCAACTTTACATCAAACGGTTGGTTGGACTACCGGGCGAAAAGCTCCGCATTGGGAATGATCGTCACTTGGTGGTCGATGGTCGTCGCTTGGATGCTTCCATACGCCATTTTGAGTCAGTTTATACGTTCAGCACTCCGGGAACCCAGAATCCCTACCTTGGACACATCAATAATCAAGTCGCCACGCAATACAAGCGGTTTGGATTGGCTCCGTTATTTGAAAACCAGACCGTAGAGTTTCGCGTCGGAACTGATCGCTACATGGCGATGGGCGACAACACATTAAATTCCTACGACTCCAGAGGTTGGGGCGATGTGCCGCAAGCGAATGTGATCGGCAAATGTTGGTTTGTGTATTGGCCGCTGACGGATCGTTTTGGCTGGGGCTACCGTTGATCAGTTTTCGTCGTTCACCACCCTTTGCTTTTTTATTCGCACAATATTTGTTATATCTATTACAGATCTTCGCTTTTGGAACCCTCTTTCGTGATTTGCACTTTTGTTTGTTCCTACCTAGAGTCCCACCGATACCAGCGGATGTTTGTGACTTTTACACCGTCGCCGTTCGCATGTGTGACAACCTATGCTGAGCGAAAACACGAATCTGAACGAAAAATCACGAACCAAGAACGAGACATGGTCGGATCTGACCTCCCAGCAAAAGCGCTCAGGATTGGCTGCTTGGCTCGGTTGGCTGTTCGATGGTCTTGATATGCACCTTTACACATTGGTGGCGGCACCTTTTGTGATGGAGTTGATTCTCGCCAGTAGCACCAGTGATCCACATGTCAAACGTTACAGTTCTTATATCCAAGCCGCGTTTCTTGTGGGCTGGGCGTTAGGAGGTGCATTCTTCGGTCGGATTGGCGATTTAATGGGACGTAGTCGCGCTCTGAGTTTGACGATTTTAACCTACGCGATTTTTACTGGGTTATCATTTTTTGCCCAAACTTGGTGGCAACTCATGATATTTCGGTTTCTGGCGGCATTGGGAATTGGTGGTGAATGGGCTGTGGGTTCGTCATTGTTGTCAGAGACTTGGCCGAAACGATGGCGGCCTTGGATCGCAGCTGTATTACAAACCGGGGTAAACTTAGGAGTTTTGCTCGCGTGCGCCACAACCTTTGTGTTGGCGGATAAACCTCCCCGATACGTTTTCTTGGTTGGAATACTTCCTGCGTTCCTCGTTTTGTGGATTCGCAAAGCCGTGCGCGAGCCTGAGGAATGGCATAAGGCAAAGGCTGCTGCTGGTGGCATTGTCCCTGGGATCGGCGATTTATTTCGGGGTTCTGTCCGACGAACAACACTTCTGACGATCGCGGTCTGTGCATCCTCCTTGACCGCTTGGTGGGCTATTATGTTTTGGAACTCGCAGCACATCAGAAACTTGCCTGATGTAGCGCAATGGCTTTCTGTGGATCGTGAAAAATTGGTTAGCAGTGTTTTCTTTCTGATCATCGCGACTTCAATTGCCGGTAATTTTTTTGCCGGATGGTTGGCCAAACGCATCGGGTATCGGGGAGCCATTATCTTCATGTTCGTTGGTTTTCTGACAGCGATCCTCGTGACCTATGGGATTCCAAGAACCTACGATTCACTCACGCGATGGGTTCCATCGGTCGGTTTTTTCTCGGGGGTATTCGGCCTATTCACGATGTACCTTCCGCCGCTATTCCCTACCCTGCTCCGAACGACCGGCGCAGGATTTTGCTACAATATCGGCCGTATTTTTGCCGCTTTAGGCACGATTATTTTTGGGCTCGTTTCACAAGTGGGTGATTTCAGACTCGCCTTATTAGCCACGGGTTTCTTATTCGTTCCAGCCATTTTTGCGGCGTTCTTTCTGCCGGATCTCGAGGATTCTAGATAGTTCTACGATTTGTGTGACAATGTTCGGGAACGGTTGGGATTGCGGCGCGGCGCGGCTTTCCTCATAGTTTAAAAGTATGAAGTCAATGACGGGCTATGGCCGAGGTCAAGCCACTCAGGGTGCGTTCAAGGCGTCCTGCGAAATCAGTTCTGTGAACCGCAAGCAAAGTGAGATTGCGGTTTATTTACCGCGTGAACTCGAGTCACTCGAGACCCAAGCTCGTAGTGAGGTTTCTCGATGCACGGCCCGCGGTCGGATCACCGTGAAGATTCTGGTTCATACCGAGGACTCGGGTGCTTCGGCCAAATCCCATATCAACTTTCGCTTGGCAAAAACTTATGCCAAAGGATTGAAGGAGCTAGCCCACGAACTCAAGATTTCTGGGGAATTGTCGTTGGATACGTTAGTACGGATTCCTGGTGTGTTGCAGGTGCAGGATGCCTCGGAGATGGCCGAGCGAGCGTGGCCAGCAATCAATGATTCCTTGCGTCAGGCTTTAGAAGGTCTGATCAAAATGCGCACCAAGGAAGGTCAGCATTTAGCAAAGGATCTGAAGCAACGGGTCTCGACGATGCGTAAGGCTGTGACGAGAGTTCGTAAAGCGGCACCTGAGATGGTAATCAAATACCGTGAGGCGTTGCGCAAACGAATTTTTGAGGCTGGCCTCAACCTGCCTTCCGCAACGGATGAACGACTACTGAAGGAAGTCGTCTACTTTGCTGATCGATCAGACATTTCTGAGGAGTTGACTCGACTTGATAGTCACTTCAAGCAGTTTGATGAATGTGCACGGAGTGAGGAACCCGTGGGACGGACGTTGGATTTTCTGGCGCAAGAGATCAATCGAGAGATTAACACGATCGGCTCCAAGGCCTCGGAAAGTTCAATCGCAAAAGAGGTCGTTGGTCTGAAAGCCGAGTTGGAGAAATTTCGTGAACAAGTGCAAAACCTCGAATAACCCAAAGTATGCATCCTTCCCCGAGTTCAGGTTTATTGATTGTCATTTCCGCACCTTCCGGTGGCGGTAAGACAACGCTCTGTGGGCAATTGTTGGAGCATGATCCCAATATTGTGCGAGCGATCACCTGCACGACTCGGGAGCCTCGTAACGGAGAAAAGGACGGGATTGATTATTTTTTCCTGGATGCCTCTACGTTTCTCAAGAGGGTTCAGGCCGGGCATTTTTTGGAACACGCGACCGTATATGGCAATAGCTACGGCACTTTGAAATCTGAGGTGTTGGGGAAGTTGCGGCGAGGAAACGACGTGCTCCTGAGTGTGGATGTGCAGGGAGTCGCAACAATCAAACAGCAGGCTGCTGAGGATGAAGAATTAGGATCCTCCTTGCTAGCCGTTTTCTTGGCACCTCAGTCAATCTCTGTGTTGGAAGAACGATTGACTAGGCGAAATCAAGATAGCCCAGCTATCATCCAAAAACGATTGAGTGTCGCTCGCCAAGAGATCACTCAATCTAAACACTTCGACTACATTCTGCTCAGCGGCACGATCGCGGAGGATTTGAGTCGTATGACCTCTATCATTTTGGCAGAGAAACTGCGTCAGCATCGGACTGAGTTGCCCTCTTACAATTAATCTGAATCCAGAAGTTAATTTGTGCCTAATGACATGAACGAGCCACGTCTGATCGTATTGGGAGTCTCCGGTTCCATCGCTGCTTACAAAGCGGTGGATCTAGCCAGCCAACTTACCAAGGCAGGATTTCGTGTGCAAGTGGTGCTCACATCAGATGCTCAAAAATTTGTCTCGCCGTTAACTTTTAAGACGGTGACTCGTCAACCGGTTGTGACCGATCTGTATGATGAGGAGGAAGGTTGGAAACCGGCCCACATCCGTCTCGCGGACGAGGCATCATTGTTCCTAGTTGCTCCAGTGACTGCGAATTTATTGGCAAAGATTTCCTTGGGTCTAGCCGATGATGCCCTTTCGTGTATCGCGTTGGCTCTGAACCCAGAAGCCAAAGTGTTATTGGCTCCGGCCATGAACGGAAAGATGTGGTTGCACCCCGCTACGCAAGGGCATGTGTTGAATCTCAAAAACCGTGGTGCGGAATTCATTGGGCCCGAGGAAGGTCTGTTATCGTGCGGATATGAAGGGTTGGGCCGCTTATGGCCTGTGGAAGAGATCACGGGGCGTTGCATCGCACTTTTAACAAGTTGAGGAACAACTTTATTTTGCCCAGAGCTTCCATCAATCAAACCTCCTGGGCCAAGCTAAAAGCCCTCACCCTACCCCACCCCGATCCTAAACAGCATGAAGCGGTGTTGCGTTATGTGGAGCGGAATGTTGCCTTGCCCGTCAAATGCGTGGTGATTCAGGTTCTGTTTTATTATTTCTACTTCTCCAACTGGTTCGACAATGTTACTCGACTCAAACCAGCTTATAACCAAATCCTGCCCCAGGATTTTGTGTTTTCCACGGTTCGATCCTTGTTTATTTTTTACGTTCTCCTGAACGCCGCAGTGGCTTTTCTGCTGATCAGGATGAAGCATCTGCCCTTAATGTGGGTGCGAAATACGGCGTATTGCAGCAGTCTTTTAGACGCGCTTTTTTTAGCGGCCCTGACGGTGGTGACTGGAGGATCTGGAAGTATTTTGTTCTGGGTTTTTCTCGGGTTAATACTTCGCAACTCCATCAGTCATCCAGAAACTTTACCTCAAATTTCACTCAATCTGCTGACAAGTGCATGCTTTGTTCTTGGGGGTACCATGGAAATTGTCATGAGACGGGTCGAGGTGGGTTTATTAGACAAAACAGTGCGCACCGCTCTTGAACAAGGACCCCAAGAAATTAATGCGGAACCGTTTTTGCTCAGAACTTTTTTACTGCTTCTCGTGGCTGCGTGCTGTTACGGCCTGCAACTTCTAAAGGAACGCCAACGACGAATCGAGGAGGAAGCGCGGGAATCTGCATTGCGACAAGAGCAACTCCACGCCACGGGTCGATTAGCCGCCGAAATCGCGCACCAACTCAAAAATCCGCTAGGAATTATCAACAATGCAGCCTTCACCTTGCAACGTACCGTGAAGGAAGGAAAAACAATTACTCAACAAATCCAAATTATCCGAGAAGAAGTTGATCGGTCGGATCGGATTTTGACCGAACTCATGGGTTATGCACGGCTGAACGAAGGTCGAGTGGAAAAATTGGATGTGGTTCAGGAAATGGAGACTGCAATTGGTCAAGTTTTCCCGGACGGTGCACGATACGAGACAGAACTGTTTCGGGATTATGCGAATGATCTGCCGGCATTACTCGCGCAACGGGTGCATTTTTCCGAAATTCTGGTCAATATCCTACAAAACGCCCGGGAAGCGTTGAACGGAGCCGGCAAGATATGGATCAGCATCAAGGTTGATGATCATTACTCACTTCGAATTGATGTTCAGGATAATGGACCGGGGATTCCTCCTGACAAAGTAACAAGGATCTTTGAAGCCTACTTTACTACAAAGGAAAAAGGTTCAGGTCTTGGCCTGTCAATTGTGAAGCACAACACCGAGATGTATAACGGCAAAGTTGAAGTGCGATCCACAGAAGGCGAAGGCACACTTTTTACTGTGAAGTTACCTTCAAAAACAGTAATTAAATTCAGAAAATGAAACCAACCCTGCCACCGCTCTTGGTCGTGGATGACGAAAAGAACATGCGTCTTTCGTTAGAAGCCATCATGAACGGAGAAGGCTACCAATATCGCGCGGCTGATTCTGCAGAACAGGCGTTGAAGATGATCGTTGAGCAGGAGTTCTTCATGGTGATTACGGATGCACGTCTCGGCGGCATGAGCGGTTATGAGTTTCTTGGGCTTGCGCGGCAGAGATTTCCTCACATCCCGATCCTCATGATCACGGCCTATGCGACTCCCAAGCTGGCTGTGGAGGCGATCAAAGCAGGAGCAATTGATTATTTGGCAAAACCATTCGCGCCGGAGGAACTTTTGCACGCCGTTGCGCGATGTGCAGAACGCCATCGGTTGTTATCTGAGAACGCTTCCCTTAAAGCCCGTGCGGGAGAAGCTTACCGTCTGGAACAATTGATCGGAGTTGCACCCAAGATTCTTGAGTTACGGCAACTGATCCAAACAGTAGCACCTACGAATGCGACGGTTCTAATCCTCGGCGAAAGTGGGACTGGTAAGGAGCTGATTGCAGGTGCGCTCCATACTCTCAGTAAACGGGCATCGGCGAACTATGTTCGCATCAATTGCGCCGCGATCCCGGAGCTTCTTCTAGAAAGCGAACTGTTCGGCCATGAGAAGGGAGCCTTCACGGGGGCACTTCGGCAGAAAAACGGGCGTGTCGAGGAGGCGGATGGGGGAACTATTTTTCTCGATGAAATAGGTGACATGAGCCGCCCCTTACAAGCGAAACTTTTACGATTTTTGGAAGATGGAACCTTTACTCGTGTTGGAGGAAACCAGGAGCTGAGAGTCGATGTTCGTCTGATTGCGGCGACCAATCGCGACATTGTTGCGGCTATCCAGATGAACCAGTTCCGAGAGGACCTCTTTCATCGACTGAACGTCGTCCAGTTCCGTCCACCGGCATTGCGCGAACGCGGCACCGACGTGCTGCTGTTGGCGGAGCATTTTTTGAAGCACTTCAGATTGTCGATGAACCGAAATATCGAAGGGTTTTCGAAAGGAGCGCAGCAAGAGTTGATGTCCCATCACTGGCCCGGAAATGTACGGGAGCTGAGAAACGTCATCGAACGTGCGGTCATTTTGGAGAACACCAAAGAAGTTCAGTCGTCAAATCTGCCCGATTTTCACCTTGAGACTCGGCTCAGAAAATCTGAACCCGCAGGAACGCAGGTCGTCACCGGTTCGTTAAACGAAATCATCTCTAACTATGAGCACGACCTGATCGCGAACATCCTCGAACAAAACCACTTCAGCCTCACCCGCACGGCCGATCAACTTCAGATTAGTCGGCACGCGCTTCGCTACAGAATGCAGCGTCTGAATATCAGCCTTGGTTCAGACGAGGACCCAAATTTTACTACAAAAGAAGCCAGTTTATGAGCGACGCAATGAACCTGATCCCAATTTTGGCAGAAATCGAGTTACCGGGCGCGGTGAGCAAAGGCACAAACCTCGTCCCTGGGTTGCTATTTAAAGATACCGTGCTGATTGGTGGCGGGGTGTTGTTTATTGTGATCATTCTCGTCGCGTGGGCCGTGTTTATTCGAAAGCCGCGACGTGAACCCGATCGAGTTTATCCCTCATCAAAAAAGCTGACAGCCGAAGAGCAGGCGGAATCAGGACGTCGCCGCAAGAAAAGGCGGGAACCGCGCCGATCTCATCGGAGCCGCAACCCCACCTTAGCGGATACAGGCGGATTACCTCCAGCGCGTGTTGGTGATTCACAGGAATTGAGTTAACCGGTTCTCTCGTTCGGGCAAGATGCAAATCAGTGAGACGATCACTCGCAAGAGTGCCTCAAATTTGGCCTTAGCGTTTGTGCTGCTCCCTAAAGCGAAACGTGCGGGGATGTGTGCGCTTTATGCGTTCTGTCGAGAGGTGGACGATGTGGCTGATGATGAATCTGTTCCTGTCGAACAACGTCGTCGACAACTCACGGACTGGCGTCATGATATTCAGGCTGCTTATCAGGAGGCTGCGCCTCAGTTTGCGGTTACAAAGGAGCTGGCGGTCATTATCCGAACCTACAATTTAAAATATGAATTATTTGACGAGTTGATTCGTGGTGTTGAGATGGATTTAGACACGAACCGGTATGAAACTTTTTCTCAACTCGAAACCTACTGTTACCGTGTAGCCTCGGTTGTCGGATTGTTAAGTATCGAAATCTTTGGATATCAAAACCACAAAAGCCGTGAGTATGCGATTTGCTTAGGTAAAGCCTTACAACTGACAAACATCTTACGGGACGTCCGGAAGGATGCCGAAATGGGCCGCATTTACATTCCGTTGGAACAGTTGAGAGCCTTCGGAGTCAGCACGGAGGATATTCTGAACGAAAGATACACGCCTCAATACCGCGACTGTGCGCGATGGATGGCAGATCGTGCCTACGAGTTTTATGCGCAGGCTCGACTTTTGCTACCGGAGGAAGATCGCACGGCGATGAGCACCGCAGAACTGATGGGATCGGTTTATTGGAAAGTGCTGATGAAAATCGAGACGCAGGAGTTCAACGTTTTTGATTACCCCGCCGCAAAGCTGAGCAAAGCGCAAAAATTGCGATTGGTCGGAAGTATCTGGATTCGTCAGTTTCTCGGGATGCGTTCGGCACCCTACGGAACTGCCTAGCCGATTGGTTCATTGTTTGTCGGGTTCACTTCTGGAAGCAGGATCTGAAGGTAAATCATGTCCAACCATCGTCCAAATTTAAATCCAACTTGTGGAAAATGAGCGACAACTTTAAACCCCAGCCGTTCGTGCAAACGAATACTCACTCGGTTCTCGGCATCGACCGCCGCAATAATCGCGTGCAGGTTTAGTAACTTCGCCGCAGCAATCAGGGGATTGAGTAGGGAAAAACCTATCCCTTGGCCCCGACAATTGGTGGCGACATAAACTGAATTCTCTGCGGTAAACTGAAAGCCTTGGCGATCATGATAACGACTCAAGGAACTCCAACCAAGGATCTCTCCGTCCGTAGATTCTGCAACGTAGATAGGGAAATTGATTCGTAAATGATCTTCAAACCAGAGCTGTCGATGTTCCAGAGTGCGAGGCTCATAATCATAGGTCGCCGTTGTATTCAGAACCGCTTCGTTGTAGATGCGAAGAATTCCAGGTAAATCCTTCTGCTCGGCTGCACGGATGACGATGTCTTCCCTCATATGGCAGCTCGTTGCATGGCACGTAACCGTTTCATCGTGGAGTCTGTCGTGGCTCCAAAGAAGTCGTGCAGTCGTCTATATTCCTTATAGAGCAACTCATACTGACGATGTCGTTGAGGGTCGGGTGTAAACACTTTGATGGGAGGCTGAGTCATGGTTTGAATGGCCGACTTGAAGTTGGGGTAGATCCCTGCACTGACCGCTCCGAAAATGGCTGCACCTAACGCGCTGGCCTCGGTTGCCGCGGCTAAATAAATCGGGCGTCCAATAACATCCGCGTAAACCTGTAGGATGAACGGGTTCTTGGAAGCTAGCCCGCCACAGGCCACTACTTCACGGACTGCAATTTTTTGGGACGTAAATGCTTCGATGATTTTTCGGGTACCGAACGCCATGCCTTCAACCAAAGCGCGATAGATTTCATGAGGTTTTGTTTGAATCGTCAACCCAACCAGAAGTCCGCTAAGATCCGCGTCCATCAAAACAGAACGATTTCCGTTCCACCAATCCAGTGCTAGCAAGCCAGATTGGCCCACCTTGAGCTGGGCGGCTCGGTCGCTCAAGACCCCGTGAACGCCTGACGTATGGCGACGGGCTGCAGTAAAAACCTCGGCTGGTAACGAATTTTCAACGAACCAAGAAAGCATATCCCCTACCCCTGCCTGACCGGCTTCGTAGGCCCAAAGTCCTGGCATGACACCCTCGCGCACCACTCCGCAAACACCGGGGATCCTGCGGCCTTGTTTGGCTAGGAGCAGATGGCAACTGGAGGTCCCCATAATCATCACCATCCGCCCAGGCTCCCCGACTCCGCAGGCTGGGATGGCCGCATGAGCGTCGATGTTCCCCACCGCAACAGGAAGACCTGCGGGCAACCCTAAGCATTTGGCAAATGGAGGGGTGAGATGTCCTGCGCATTTGCCGGGAGCCAAATGAGGTGCCGTTAAGTGGGATTCGACGACATCCGCCAATGCAGGATGAAGCGCGGCAAAAAACTCTGAGCTCGGGTAATCGGCATGATTTGTGCCTGTTCGATCGACAACCCGCATTGCCTTGAAACCAGAGGCTGAAACACCGCGATTCTCACACCCGGTCAACTGCCAAACAATCCAATCTCCCGCCTCAATCCAGCGTGCGGCGACCTGATGCACTCGGGGGGCTTTGCGCACGGTTTCAAGCACCTTAGCAAAAAGCCATTCGCTGGAATACCGTCCTCCATAAGCACCGATAAAATCTTCCTTGCGCTGAGCCGCCAACGCATTAATGGCATCGGCTTCAGGTTGCGAAGCATGGTGCTTCCAGAGCTTAACATACGCATGGGGTTCACGGCGAAATTCCTCTTTCGTGCAGAGGGGTTCCCCTGCCCCGTCGGTAGGAAGCACTGTGCTACAAGTGAAATCGGTTCCTAAACCTACAACATCATTCGATAATACTTTTGATTGTCGAATGACTTTGCGGATCGTTTTTTTCAACGCGTAGAGGTAATCTGAAGGATCCTGTAAAGCAGTCTGAGGTGGAAGTGCTTTCCCATCCACACCAAGTTGATCCTCCATCACACCGTGCGGATAAGCCTCCACTGCCGATGCGCAAACTTCACCGTTAGCCACATTTACCAAAACTGCCCGTGCGGAGAGAGTTCCAAAATCAACACCGATCACATAGCTTGATTTCTTTGGGGTTCGAGGTGATTTCATTGACAGGATTTTTGCCAGAGAACGTTGTCATGCAAGCTTAAACCATAGACGCATTCATCGGTAAATTTTCGATTTCGTCCAAAAAACATGACTTTTGGCTTGCCCAATGTCATGGGTTGCAAACAATTTAGGGGAGTTAGCACCACGATCAACCACGCTGAATATCTTATGGGACGCATCTACAACAATATCGTTGAAACTGTCGGACGCACTCCGCTGGTGAGACTGAACAAGGTTTGCGCCGGTGTTGACGCAACGATTCTGCTCAAGTGCGAATTTTTTAATCCGCTGGGCAGTGTGAAGGATCGAATTGGCATGGCAATGATCGATGATGCTGAGAAGCGAGGTCTCATCAATCAGGATACCGTCATCGTCGAACCCACCAGTGGCAATACGGGCATCGCACTGGCGTTTGTCGCTGCGGCACGAGGTTATAAACTCATCCTGACCATGCCGGAGACGATGTCTCTGGAACGTCGAACTCTGTTGGCGATGCTCGGCGCCAAACTTATTCTCACTCCGGGAAGCGAAGGGATGCGCGGGGCCATCAACCGTGCCCTCCAAATCCAACAGGAGACGCCCAATTCATGGGTGCCTCAACAATTTGAAAATGATTCAAATCCAGAAATTCACCGACGCACAACCGCACTCGAGATCTGGGAGGACACAGCGGGTCAAGTCGATTTCTTTATCTCTGCGGTAGGTACTGGAGGAACGATCACTGGGGTAACAGAAGTGATCAAGCCCTTGCGTCCTTCCTTTCAGTCGATTGCGGTGGAGCCCCAAGATTCTCCAGTGATTACGCAGACCCTCACGGGACAAACTGTCAAACCGGGTCCGCACAAAATCCAAGGCACTGGCGCGGGGTTTGTGCCTAAGAATTTACACCTTAACAATAGTAAGGGAGAACCTCAGATCATCGAATGCGTGCAGGTCAGCAATGATGACGCATTCGCGATGGCCCGACGTTTGGCTAAGGAGGAGGGCATCCTTGTTGGCATTTCCAGTGGGGCCAACGTGTGGGCAGCAATCGAGGTGGCAAAGCGTCCCGAAAATCGTGGAAAAATGATCGTCACCGTGGCGTGTTCCACGGGTGAACGTTATTTGAGCACCGCGCTAGCTGCGGAGGCGAAGGCTGAGGTTGGCGGTTGATCCGACCTTGATGCCAGCTTTCGACCTCCATTTTCAACACGGCGGTGTCCATTTGCCACATCTCAATCTGTGGCTCGATCCGCGTGAGATCAAACGAGGTTCGGAGCACGTTTTTATCAGTCAAGCGGATCGTTTCGAGAACCATCGAGAATTGATTCTAACCGAACCGACCGCGCTTCTTACCCGCGCTGGGGTCTCCAATGCATGCCAACAACATGTATTGCCTTTCGATCAATCGTTCGCCCCACAGAACAGTCCATTCCCTTACGAGATCACACTACTTTCAGCGGGTCCTATTTTTGGCACGACCATGGCCTGGCTGTTTGATGGAAGGAAATCGCTGCTATATACTGGTGATTTCAAGATGACCACAGCGGTTACAGGAGAATGGTGTCAACCAAGGCCGGCGGATATTTTGATTTTAGAAACGATCTACGGTCGGCCCGTGTATCGGTTTCCACCCAGAGCTGAAGTCATTCAAAATATTGTCCGGTTTTGTCAGGAAACTTTGGAGAATAGTGAAATCCCGATCCTGTTGGGAGATTCTCTTGGGAAGAATGTGGATGTTTTTCAGGCATTGGCCAGTGCCGCGTTACCGATGATGCTGGAGGACACTGTGCAACAGCGAACACAGATTTACGGGCGATCGGGTCTAGCCTTTCCACAACATCATCCACTCAACGCTGAGAGCGTATGTGGTCATGTCCTCATCTGTCCCACAAGTTTTACTGCTTCCACTCACATCAAGAACCTTGGCAAAATCCGTACTGCACTGCTTTCGGGCTCCGCGCTCGATCCGGAATCCAGTCACAGACTTAATGCCGACGTTGCATTTCCGCTCAGTGACCATGCCGATTTTTCCGAACTGCTACAGATGGTTCAACAGGTGAACCCTAAAAAAGTCTACACGATTCACGGGTTTGCAGCAGACTTTGCGAGCACGTTAAGGGAGATGGGATATGATGCTCAACCCCTCAGCGAACCGAACCAACTCAATCTCGGGATCCAAATTATTCCTACTCAACCGAATCGACGTACACCACTTGAACAATCCGCAACCCCTCAAAACTCTGACTCCAACGTTCCAAGCGTTACTTCGTTTGAAATGTTCGTTCGCACCTGCACGCAAATCTCTGTAACTACCAAAAAAAGTGAAAAGACACAGATCCTCGCTGACTACTTTCAACAATTGCCCTCCGAACAGTTAAGCCATGCTGCCACATGGTTCACTGGAACTCCGTTTGTTTCGTCTCAAAATCGGACGCTACAATTAGGCTGGGCGATCATTCGTGACGCCTTGTGTTTCGTCGGAGAAATTGACCATTCGCAGTTTGGCCAAATCTACCTCAAGCATAGTGAGTTGGGTGAGTGTGCGCTGGAAATTCTTTCAATCACGATGCGTCCCGAGCAGTTCCCATCCCTGACTCGCATTCATGAGCTGTTTTTACAATTGCACGCAGCAAAAGGTCCCACGGGAAAAGCTCCTTTGTTGCGAAAAGCGTTTCTCGAATCATCGCCACTCGCGGCTAAATTTCTGGTAAAAATCCTCACAGGTGACTTGCGTATCGGGTTGAAGGAAGGCTTGGTGGAGGAGAGCTTGGCGCGTGCGTTTGGTTGCTCGCTCGAATCAGTGAAGAGTTCGCATCTTCTTTTGGGAGACATTGGACAAACGGCAACACTCTCTCAAAGTGGACAATTGGATTCTGTGACTCTTGTGCCATTTCGTCCCGTCAGGTACATGCTGGCTTCCCCGGAGGAAACTCCTGGCGATATTTGGTCACGAATTTCCGGTTGGCAGTCCGAACGCGAAATTGACGCCCCCTTGCCTCTCTGGACCGTGTCTCCGGCGGAGGGATGGAGCGAGCAAAAATACGACGGAGTCCGTGCACAAATTCACAAAGTGGGATCACACGTCGAGATTTACTCCCGGGATCTCAAGGCGATCACTGGCGCATTTATGGAGATCGCGGATCGGGTAAGAACCTTACCTCAGAACTTGATTATTGACGGTGAGATTATCGCAATGCGCGGTGAAACCGTGCTTCCTTACCATGACCTGCAAAAACGCCTTGGGCGACGTGAAGTAGACCTTTTTTTGAGCGAGGAGATTCCTACTCAATTCATGGCGTTCGATCTCCTCTGGCTCGATTCAAAAAACTTGTTGAGGGAACCCCTCTGGGCTCGACGCCAAGCCCTTGGCGAGTTGGCTCAGCACGCGTTTCGACTCTCGCAAATCTCCTCTGTCCGAAGTGCAGAACAGATCGAAAATGCATTTACCGCCGCCAAGGAGAGCGGCAATGAGGGATTGATGATCAAGGACCCCTCAAGCATTTACACTCCGGGCCGACGAGGGATGTCTTGGCTCAAATATAAGAAAAACTTTACTACTCTCGATTGTGTGGTGGTAGGTGTTGAGTACGGGCACGGCAAACGGAATATGATGTTGAGTGTCTATACGGTTGCATTACGTGACGAGCTTTCGGGTGAGTTGAAGACCATTGGGAAAACTTTTATTGGCCTCACAGATTTAGAAATCGCTAGGCTGACCCAGCACTTTTTAAAAGAGACACTATCCCAAATAGGCCGATACCTTGCCGTAAAGCCAACCATTGTGGTGGAGATGGCCTTTGACCTGATCCAGATATCAACCCGTCATGAAAGTGGGTTAGCGATGCGTTTCCCACGAATTGTCCGCCTGCGGCCTGATAAGGCTCCTGAACAGATAGATATGGTTGCGACGGCTCGAGCACTTGTGGACATGAAAACAGGCGTTCCCAAGAACTCAAAAACCAGTCGCAACAGTTGACTATTTCTGCCCTCGAAACGAATAACTGCGTTCCAACCACGTACGAATTGCGTTCGCATCGGCCCCTTTCGCGCAATCATCGATGCCCGCGGCCATGCCACTCATCATAGCTGTTGCGGGGGACGTGCCGGTAACCAAATAACTTTGACCGTTGAATTTAATGCGACTTGTTCCTGGCGCCATCAGGTCAACGAACTCGCCTCGATTGGCATAAGCAGCCACCTGCCCTTGAGTATCACTGGCGGTCACCGCGATCACATTCGGATTTGCAGCCGGAAAAACGGGGTCGGTAGTAGGCGCGTTGCCGGCAGCGGCAAATACGATTGTGCCTTGGCTGCGAGCGTAATCAATGATGTCATTCAGTAAAGCACTGTCCCCGGTTCCTCCTGAACTAATATTGACGATCGAAGCCCCATTCGCCACCGCCGCATACATTCCTTTGGCGAGTTCGTAGCTCGACGTCGCCTCATTATTTCCATAGACGTCGATAGGCAGGACTCGCACCGTAGAGCCAGTGCCTGGACGGGTAACAGAATTCAGCCCGTTCAAAATGGATTGCGCCATAGCCGTCCCATGCGTTGGCTTACTCGAATCGACAGTGGCTTCACCAGCAACGCTCAGAGGCTTCAAGAGGAACGGTGCCTGATTCGCAGGCAACGATTGGACGGCGGTATCCAACATCGCAACCACCACGTTACATCCATCGCTGGTCGTTGTGGGTGAAATTGTAAAGTCTCCACGACCGTCCAAGCCTACGCCTGCTGTTTGATCTGGTCGGTGATAAGCGTAATTGTTGTCCGCGCGGACACCGTCCATTTCTTCGATCAGTTCCCGGGCCTTTGCGGCACTTTCTTCCGAATCAAATCGGAGTCGGTAAGACTTCATTTGATCCGAGCGAGCGACGATGGTTCCTTGAAGTTTCTTAGCCAACTCATCGATGGAAAGCTTTGAATTAGGTGCCAAACTCACGACCAATTCGCGTGCCAACCAATCCTTCGATGGGGAGCGATCATTCTTGTCCACTACCAACTCTGTCGCTGCGGCGGGATTGTTCTGATAAATGCGGATTTCTGTGCCCCCAGTCAAGGCAGGCACAACGGCATAATTTAAATCCCCCAGCATGAGTCGCAAGGCGGCACCGCGATCCAACCCATTAAACTTTACTCGCAGAGGACGATCCGTTCCGGGTTGCAAGTAAACTTTCCAACCTGTAGCTCGCGAGAGCTTTGCGAGAACTTTTGAAAGACTGAGGCCGGACACATTGGCGTCAATTTTTCGTGTTTCTTTGTGCCAAAAAATACGCCCTGTGGGCAGTGCAAGAGGCTCCCCTGCCATTGCACGAAATACCAACAGCAGAGCGAAACTAACCGCGATCATTATTCGCATCAGAGGCATGGCAAGAATCACTGGTGAAAGATTACATCAAGTTAGACACCCTTGCGACCGAAAGGTTGTGGTGTGGCGACATCGCAGAGATGGGTGATCATTGTCCCCACGTTTTAGGAAGAACGATAAACATCGCTTCGTAAAGGTAGAGAGTCCATGTGGCTTGCCAACTGAGAGGTATAAAAACCCAAACCACAGCAGCGAGTGCTATGTAGGGTCCATACTGAACCTTTGCGGACCATTCTCGCTTACCTAAAAGGACGGTGCTCACAGCGACCAAGGAGCCGAAGACTGCACTGAGCATTAAACATAAAACCGTTGCGGCGGGGCCAAGAAACGCACCAATGGCTGCCATAAACTTGACGTCCCCAAGTCCCATGGCCTCACGTGGGATGATCAGTTCATCCGTTGTAACGATCATTTGCGGGACTTCGGAAGGTTGTAGAATCAGGTCCCCAATTCTAAGTTCCGAAACTGTGAGACTCACATCTTTATTCCAGTAGCAGATGTCCGGAAGTTCCACTGTTTTGGCACGCACCGTGATGCGGTCACTAGCTCTGTAGAAAATCTCTTCATAAAGCACCACTTGATCAGGGAGCGTGATGCCGGTTTCGCCAAAAATCAGCGGAGAATTGGGTGGGAATGCAAACCGTTGACGACCGAAAAGAAGCTTACCCAAACGTAACATCCCATAAACAATTCCGCCGCCAACAACGATACCGTAGAAACTAATTCTCATCGCACCAGCTCGGTCTGAGGTATGCTGAATCGCGGGAACCACTACGGTGGCGAGAAAGCCTGCCCCTATTCCACCGAGAGTGATTTCGTCAGGAATAATGTAATGTTCGTAGTCGATAAAAGTAGCTGCTACCAAACCCGCTAACACCACACTCATCACAATCGCGACCTGCCAGTAAATATCTCCATAACGCAACCAAGTTCCCAAAAAAAGGAGACCCGTCAATACCTCCACGAGAAGATATCGAATCGAAATCGGGTTCTTACAATTCTTGCAACGGCCCCGAACCCATATCCAAGTGAATATTGGCAGGTTCAAAAACCATGGGATGCGATATTC
>WBXJ01000001.1 GCA_008933045.1 Verrucomicrobiota bacterium | reverse complement strand
CATCTCGATGGGCGCAGATTGGGCGTGAGTTAATCCAACTAGGCTATCTGCGACAAATTGCAGAGCGATGGAACGTGCCTGAATTGACAGCGGAAGGTCTAGCCGTTCTGAAGGAACGAAAGTCGGTCATGCTCACTTCCGCGCTGACGAATCTCACATCGGAAGGAACACCAACGGATCAAACCCTGCGGGAGAAATCGGTAAAACTAACCCGCTCGAAGATGCGAGCTGGAGGCTCTGAAGCCATGGAGTGTGATGAGGATCTTTTTGAACAACTCCGAGCCTTGCGGCGATCGTTAGCTCAAGAACGATCGGTACAGTCCTACATTATTTTCTCGGATGTCTCACTTCGGGAAATGTCTCGTCACTATCCGCAGACGGAAGGGGAGATGCTGGATATCAACGGGGTGGGAGCTAAAAAGTGGCTCGATTTTGGCCAGATTTTTATTGATGAAATTCGTGGCTATTTAATGAGTCATCCACGAATCCACTTCAAAGCTTAGGGCTTGGCGGAAACTCGTAATGGGATCACACCATACTGACCCAAGGAGGCCCAGAAACCGTCCTTCACCGAACCGTTGATCACAGGTTCACTCCAATAATAACAACCGGGGGACTCAGAAAAAGCGATGGGTTGGAGCGAGGTTAAATCGTAAATGCTCATATCCGACGCGGTCCGGATTAAAAGTTGACCATC
Source organism: Verrucomicrobiota bacterium (assembly GCA_008933045.1). Classification (GTDB taxonomy): domain Bacteria; phylum Verrucomicrobiota; class Verrucomicrobiia; order Limisphaerales; family SXQI01; genus SXQI01. Next base: position 40,478 of record WBXJ01000001.1, on the reverse strand, counting down.
AACAATGCCAAATCCTTGAGCAGGAATTGGAAGAGCCACTGTTGCAACCACTTCCAGAGCTCCTGCTTTGTTCAATCGCAATTGTTGCAACACAGACTTGGAACTCTTTTCATCGACGACGCCGAGGTAAACCGAGTTATCAAGAATGGTCAGGGGCCGAGGCCAATAGTTTGAGAGGCGGGTTGAGGAAATAGAATACGCGCTGACGCCGTCGTAAGAAGCGATATCAAGATACTCGAAGTAATCCGGCACCACGGGAGACTGAACATGGTAACCCACCAAATAGAGAATGTTTCCATCCGTAGAAATACCGTTGAGATTATTGGGGATGCTCACCAAGGGGCGAGCCACGGGCAAGGTCGGATCTGAAAAATCTACCACATCCAAATAAGTGTTGTTTAAGTAAGAAACAGAGACGCCATCCTTGGTGTCGGGATTTTTTGTGGTGACTGTTTCGTATTCATGATGGCTGGAGTAAAATAGGGTTCCAGCCTGAAAAACGGAGCTTCCCTCGGCCCAAGTATTGGTCCCAAGGACGAACGTGCAGAGTGCCTGAGGCTTGGTTGGCTCGTTGACGTCGAGCGAGTAAAAGGTCTGATTTCCAAAGGAGGGTGACCAATAGGAAAAACGCATGTAGTAACCCCAACCTTGTTGCTGTTGGCTGGACCAGACTAGGATGCCAGGTTTTGGCCAGAACGCTTGAAGACCGCTCGCGGTGGCGTTGACCTCGGTCTTGTTTTCAGCGGTACCTAAAATACTCAATTCAAGGGGCTTAGAAACATCCACGATGGTGGTGTGAACCGGGCCTGCGGCAGACCCGCCAAAGGGGCCACCCCAGAAGCCATCAGCAATGGGGCTGAGTTTGCCTCCAGCGAGACCTCCTCCAGAAAACTTTTCCTCAACAGATTGCGCGATGTAGAGACGATCATTTTTTCGGGTGATGCCGATGATCGGACGATTCAACGGCAGAGTTAATGATCGAAGTATTTCGTTAGGTTGATTAGCAGTGGTCACTAGAATTCGCGCTATCTCGCCGTCTGCTGAGTAATAACTGGCGTTTGAAGCGACCTGTAAAAGGTAATCTCCGACAGGGATCACATGGGAAACATTCCATGAGAGAGCTAGTTCTGCTTTGATGACGGGGTGATCGCGATCAGGCGCGGCAACACTGAGCAGGCGACTGCTATCGATGGAGAAAATGTGGTCGCCCACCATCGTGGCTCGACGAGGAGCAAAGGCATGAGGGATAACTCCTCGCAGTGTCAAAGAGGACTTATTGAAATCAATGATTTGCATGCCGTTAGTGACGGTCCAGTTAGTCGAATAACCCTGCCAAGGCAACAAAATGAGTCCAGAATCTGCGAGAACATTAAACGCTTTTTCGTCATTATTTGCTTCGCTCCAAGACCAACTACCACCCAGCACTGCGCGATCTACCAAGGTGGGTTTGGTCACGTCCGCAACGTCGAAAAGCGAGACGGTGACATGCCAACCGTTCGTCGTATCAATTCCCACAGATAAAAGGCGATCGCCCATCGGATGGAGGTAGGTGGACCAACCGGGAACTTCCAGTTCACCCTTGATCTGGGGTTTGGTTGGGTCGCTTAAATCCACAACCCATAAGGGATCAATTCGAAAGAACGTAACAATATAAGCCTTGTTGCCATCAAATCGGGTCGCGTGCAATTGTTCGCCGGCAGCGAGTTCCAATTTACCGAGGTGTTTGGGTAAGGCAGGATTGGCCAAGGAAAACGTTTGGAGCAATGTTGTCCATCGGCGCGTGTCGTTCCACGTCTGGGAAATTACGGTCAGCACATCACCGTTTTGGTGAATTTTAAATTTATCGGGAATGTTGCCCGAGATTGGAATTACACCCGATTTTTTCATCGCGCCAGTGGGATCTGAAATATCCACTAATTGTAACCGGCTGGAATTCCAATCAGAGGACTGGGTCGCGACAAAGAAAAATTGTTCACTAGCGGCAACTGTATTGTTGTAGCCTGGGAAGGTGAGCGTGTCCTTGACCACAGGCTCCAGCGGGTTGGCTAAATCAAACGAGCTCACCACACTGCTCCAAGTCCAAGTGGTGTTCACTCCATCCTGCGACTGAAGATACGATTGGGTGGAGACGTAAAGGGCTGTCCCAACCATGCGACTTTCTTGTATCCAACCTTCCACGGGCAGTTCCTTGACTAAGGACGGTTTGCCGCCTTCAACCTTTAGAATGATGATGACATTTCGATTCGCACCTCCGGAATAACAATTGTCACGAGCGAGTAGCACCACATAGCCACCGGGCAACAAATACATTTGCTCTCCTGCCGCCGGCAAATCATAGACGCCAGTCAGTTGAGGGGCTTCTGGTTGCCGAATATTGATGACCTGTAACCCTCGATATTGATTGTAAAAATAAAGTGTGTTGCCATCGACTTTCCAGATATCGGACTCTGTGACGGATCTCGATGAATCGGACTCTGTGGTTTTTGAGTCCGTGACAGCAATACGATTTAACCCGTCGGAGGAAATACCCCCGGCAGTTGAGGTTGCTTGGCCTTCAAACTTGTTAGTTCCTTTATAGAATGCCTCGGGCAAGGGATCATTTTCATCTCCACGCACCCTGAGTAATTCCAAATCCGCAGTTACAGGTAACGAAAAACTGGTCGATTCACCCTTGCCATCGAGCCGTTTGACAGCACGAGGAACCCACGCACTGCCAATCAATCTGGATCGACTCTCCAAGGTCACTTTGCGCAACCCGACCGACACTTCCACGTTGACGACGACGTTGGTACGGTTGATCTCGATGTTTAAAATTTTGGGCGCAGTGGGGCCGGCCCAGATCGGGCTGTGTAAGGCCACCAGCAGGATCAAAGACCAAATCCAGAAGATTCCCGCAGAAATACGGTGATTGGTTTTCATAAAGTCAAAACTTTTCATTGACACGGTAAGCAATAAGGGAGGGATTGTCAAGGCGTATTAGCTAAATTTTAAAAACATTCAAACTACACCTAAGAGCTTGTGAGCAAGGGCTTTCCCTACTTCAATCGCCTTTTCTAACGGTGCGATTAAGTCGCCGCGACCGATTCGCGCTTCACGAAACGAGGCCGCTCGCAATCGGAGGGTCTCGCCTTGGATTTCAGCGTACGCAGCCACTGGGCTGAGGCAACCACCGCCCATGGCATGGAGAAACGCACGTTCTGCCAGGACGCAGTAATATGTTTCTCGATGGTTGACGCGTGCGCAAAGTGCTTCGATCTGGGGGTCATTCTCGCGTGTCTCAAGACCGATGGCACCCTGCCCGACACAGGGCAGCATTTCCTCTGTCGAAAAAATGGAGGTGAGTAAACCGTCTGGAACTCCCTCTCCATGAAGTGAACCATCCGGGGCAATCCTAAAATGAAGTCGGGTCATCCCCGCCAAAGCGAGGACTAACCCGTCCAGTTGATCCTGATCTGCCAACTTTTGTAATCGAGTGCCAACGTTGCCTCGGATAGGAACAACTTTTAAATCAGGGCGGAGCAAGAGGATTTGCGCCTCACGTCGCGTGCTCGCTGTGGCGATCGTGGAGGCGGGTGAGAATTCAAAAATTGTCGCGTGAGGGTTTAAACATTGGCGGCGCGATGGAGGGGCCTTTGCGGAATAACTCTGCGATTCGGAACGGCGATAGATCAGCACATCTCGGACATCGGCGCGTTCGAGAACGGCTGCGAGTTTGAGTCCGTCAGGAAGTTCGGTGGGAAGATCCTTCAAGCTATGCACCGCCAAGTCAGCTTCGCCAGAAAGTAACGCAACTTCCAATTCCTTGGTAAAAAGTCCCTTGGGCAAGGGCTGATTGGTGTCAGCGATGGGAACGGCTTGGAGCTTGTCCCCCGTGGTGCGAATGATCTTCAGTTCGAAATCGAGGTTCGGAAATTCCGCCTCGAACTGGCTTAACACCGTGTTTGCTTGTGCCAAAGCGAGAGCACTACCTCGGGTTGCGATGCGAATGGTTTTTCCGGATTCCATGGTCAGGCGCGAGGGGAAAGTAATGGGTTAAAAGTAATCAATGGAAACGGATCGAATTGTCGCTGAAATCGTCCTACTTGCAGAAATGCTTTAGATTTACTTTCAATAATTGCGAGGCATTTTTTGATTTCATCCTGCCGTTGTTTGAGGCTCTCATCGGCGATGGATTGTAAGTCGTCAACATTGTAAAGATAGACGTTATCCAACATGTTAACCTCGGGATCAATGTCGCGTGGCACAGCAATATCAACCAATAATAATGGCCTTCCACGACGGTTGCGGATTAACAACTCGAGTTTAGGACGATCCAACACGTAATGGGGCGCGGACGTGCTGCTGATGACAATGTCGATGAGGTCGAACTCAGCAGCCCAATCCTCAAAAGGGATTGCACGACCTCCCAATTCTTTTCCCAAAACTTCCGCACGATCGAACGATCGATTTGAAACAATAATACTCCGCGCACCTCGTCCCAAGAGTGCGCGTGCGGTTTTCTCACTTGTCTCACCCGCGCCGACAACCATGACCTGTCGATCTTGAAGTGTGTTAAAAATCTTTTCAGCAAGCTCGACTGCCACAGAAGCTACGGAGGTGTTTCCGCGTTGGATATTGGTTTCGGTGCGGATCTGCTTGGCGACATTGAACGCTCGCTGGAACGCCTTATTCAACCGCAGGCCGGTGTGCTTGTGTTGCAGTGCTAGGTCGTAGGCTTTCTTGAGTTGTCCTAGAATCTCTGTCTCACCTAACACCATGGAATCAAGCCCACAAGCGACTTTAAAGAGATGCTGCACACTTAGCGGCTCGCCGATGGAATAAATCTCATCCGTCAGAACCTCTTCGTAAGAGTGGAAATTCGTCAGAAACTGGACTAACTTTTTTCCCGCCTCGACTGGGTTGCCCTCTGTTGCTGCGTAGATCTCGACACGGTTGCAAGTTGAGAGAATCACCCCTTCTTGAATCAAGCCCTCCGACTTCATTCGGGCTAACGTCTCCGGCACCAACGAGTCGGCGAAGGCGAAACGCTCCCGCACTGTGATCGGAGCCGTCTGATGATTGAGTCCTATGACAACTATCGGCATGGTGACAGAAACTAGAGAATTGAAGCTAAGGGTTATGGATCGAGGATAAGAGGTTAAAGCCCCAAAAAGTCAGGAGCACAAAAACAAAAGCTGCGATGGCCGCCCACGAAATCTTTCGCCCTCCTAACGCCGACCCACGCGCCATGCCAAGAATGATGGCATAGAGAACCCAGACAAAAATGGACCAGAGAGTCTTGGGTTCAGGTGTGAAATAAACACCAAAATAGGCAAAGAGCAGCCAAGGTGCCATCAGCAGCCCGATCGTTAGAAGAATGAATCCTAGAATCATCGATCGTAATACGACGCTTTCGAGTCGTTGGATCGGGGGCATCATCGAGAACACAGCACGGAGTTTGTGAAATTTTAAATCATGGTCTTGGGTGAGGTACATCAATGCCGCGACTGAACTCAAACCGAACGCTCCGTAAGCGAGAAGAATGAGGGCAGCGTGTAAACTGGACCAACCGTTGCTGAAGTTGGGTTGAGTCCCACGGACATCCAACGCGGGCATCAAGGCAAACACCCCAATGGCGCAAAGAATTGGTGAAGCGAAAGCACCGAGAAAGCGGAGCCGTCGCCACATACCGATGACTAGGTAGGTTGCAACAATCGTCCAAGTCACGAAGGCAATGGCTTCATACAGATTATTAACGGGGCACCGATCGAGACGAAAGCCCCGCATGAACATCGCGGTCGTATGAAAACCCGCCCCAGCCAACAAAAGAAAATAGCTGACGCGGTTATCCTCGCGAAACCCTCGGCGCCAAAGAAACACTGAATAAATCGAACTCACCCCGTAGATGACAACGGCGAGCGCAAATACATTTCGATCAATCAACCACTCCACGCCACAAAGGTAACGGGTCGAAGCCTGTCGGCAAGTCGCAACTCGCACCCGAGAACCGTCAGGAGAGCGAAATCCCTGCGACTTTTAAAATGGATCGCCTGAGAATATCTAAGGCTTGCTGGGAGGTATAAAATTTAAAAGTTTCTCGATCATACTCATTCAAGAAACGGTGAACGACAACACCTTCGGGAGTTGCGAATCCGATAAACACGGTGCCAACAGGTTTTTCGGAAGTGCCGCCGCTGGGTCCCGCAATGCCCGTCAACGCTAGGGCATAAGTCGAGCCTGTTCGCCGTTGGGCACCGAGTGCCATCTCCGACGCGGTGGCCTCGCTCACAGCCCCATGCTGCTCCAAGGTCGAGGGTTGAACTCCTAGAAACTCTATTTTTGCCGCGTTGCTGTAAGTGACTAATCCCGCCTGAAACACAGCCGAGGCACCCGGAACATTCGTGATTCGGTTAGCCAGATAGCCGCCAGTGCAGGATTCTGCGATCGCTACCGTGTGGTTCTGTCTCGTCAGCAACCCAACCACCACGGAAGCTAAATCTGATTCTGTCTCGGAAAAGATATGACTTCCTAATAACTCTCGAGCGACTCCGACAGCCTCGGCGACGAGTTGCGCCGAATCATCGCCGCGAGCGGTGAACCGCACATCGACCTCGCCCACACGTGCGCAATAGCCGACACCTAATCCCTGAGCCACAAGACCGCTTAACGTCGGAGCAATGCGTTCCTCGAGAAAGGACTCCCCTAACCCAGTAGTTTTTAGGCTCTTACAAACAAACGGGACTGGGGTCGAAAACCACTGCGCCAACTTCGGCACCAACTGATCTCGGAACATGGGCCGTAGTTCGCGTGGTGGCCCCGGCAACATGACCAGCCAACCTCGAGGAGTCGGTAACGCTAGACCGGGCGCGGTGCCGTGATTATTCCACAACACGACCCCTCCCTCGGGAACCATGGCCTGCACTCTTGTGCTAGCGGGCATCTGACGAGACCTCTGAGCAAAAAACTGCTCGATGTCTGCGACGATTTTTGGATCTTCACGTAAAGGTTTATCAAAGAGTTGGGCGATCAAATCGCGAGTGATATCGTCCGACGTCGGCCCCAACCCGCCCGTCGTAATGACCAACTCGGCCCGTTGGATCGCCTCCCTGACTGCTTGTTGAATAGCAAGAGCCTCGTCATGAACCGCTACCTGCCGTTCGATATTAAAACCTAAATCCGAAAGCTGCCGACATAACCACTGTTGGTGTGTATTGACAACAAACCCGAGCATTAATTCGCTACCCGTGTTGATGATTTCAACTTGCATTGCATCACTCTGTCATCGGAGCCTGATTTCGCAAGCTCCTCTTCTTATCTGGAACCGGTCGCTAGTTTTGAATTTACGATTCGCGTAGTTCCATTGACTTCATAGCTGAATAAGGGAGAATTGAGGGACGTCTTAAAGTTGGTTCTGTTACACGTAACACAAATGTCATTTCACACGTTAAATCTTGACCACTTGGCCTTCACTCGGCGTGATTTTTTGAGGAATTGCGGGATGGGGATGGCTGGCCTTGGCTTGGGCGCAATCTTGGGTGACGCGTTGAGTGCTAACTCGTTGGCCGGTGAGTTGACCTCCTCGATGGCTCCCAAACCTTCACCCTTGCCAGCCAAAGCGAAACACGTCATCCACATCTTTTTGAATGGCGGACCTTCCCATGTGGATACGTTTGATCCCAAGCCCTCACTAGCAACGTATGCGGGCAAGGCGTTGCCGATGGCGAATTTGCCAACGGAACGCAAGACGGGAGCTGCCTTTCCTTCACCATTTAAGTTTAAAAAATATGGCCAGAGTGGAATCGAAGTCAGTGAACTTTTTCCGCATGTTGGAGAGTGTATTGATGACATCACGGTAATTCGTTCAGCTCATGCGGATGTGCCGAATCATGAGCCTTCTCTGTTGCTGATGAACTGCGGAGATGCACGGTTGGTGAGGCCAAGTTTCGGTTCGTGGGTGACGTATGGGTTGGGCACGGACAACCAAAATTTGCCTGGGTTTATCTCGATGTGTCCTAACGGTTATCCCATTCAAGAATCACAAAACTGGCAATCGGGTTTCCTTCCTGGAATGTATCAGGGGACTTACATTGATACTCAGCACACGAAGATTGAGAAGCTGATCGAAAATATTCGGAACAACTACACCTCGATGCCGGAACAGCGGGCTCAACTCGATTTGCTCCATCAGCTCAACGCCCGTCATCGCGCCAAGCGACAACAAGACGCGCAGTTGGAATCCCGCATCCAGTCCTTCGAGCTAGCTTACAGGATGCAGATGGATGCAACCGATGCCTTCGATATCAACCGCGAACCGGAACATATTCGAAACCTCTACGGCGAAGGGACACAGGCGCGACAACTTCTCATTGCGCGGCGATTGGTGGAGCGTGGGGTTCGATTTATTCAGTTGTGGACTGGGAACGGCCAACCTTGGGATAACCATGATGACATCGAAGAGAATCATCGACGATTGGCGAAGGATTGCGACCAAGGCATTGGCGCATTGCTGAAGGATTTAAAGCAGCGTGGGTTGCTGGATTCGACGCTGGTGGTGATCGGCGGAGAATTTGGACGCACCCCCACTGTCGAGCTTCCTCAACCCGGTGCCAACAGTGGCAAGATCAATGGCAGAGATCATAACCACCACGGATTCACTGTCCTGTTAGCGGGCGGAGGAGCTAAAGGAGGCTATGTCCACGGTGCGACGGATGAGTTTGGTTTTTCAGCTGTAGAAAAAAAAGTTCATATCCACGATTTACACGCAACCATGTTGGCCTTGCTCGGCTTCGATCATGAAAAATTTACGTTTCGTCATGCGGGACGTGATTTTCGACTGACCGATGTCCACGGCCACGTCGTGCGAGAGTTAATGGCATAAACGGGAGTCTGACCTTATTCTACTGATAATTCGATAATCCTCCCCGGCATCGAGTAGGACAATGAGGGAGTTGTCGGCCGCGAATACTCGAGAATATAAACACGACCTCGACCGTTTTGGTGAATATCAATCGGACGACCGAGCGGAGCGAGAAAACTGTGAACTCCGGCTTCATAGAGAGCTTGGGAATTCTTCTTAAGCCGAATCTGGAGAACATCGAAGCCCGCGTCCCGAGGCTCGCGAATAAAATTTCCGAAGCGGGTTAGGAGCATCGTTCCTCGATGAGCCTCAGGAAAATCATTTCCCAACCAGACGATTCCGCCCGGGCACGAATGAGGATCGAAAGATGAGATGGGGCTTCCCCTAAAACCACCGTCGGGTCCCATATTGGGGATGGGCAAGGTGAACTCGAGTCCTGCGGGTGGCTCTGGCGTATGGGCGTAAGCTTTTTTTGTCCAGTCAGCAAAGCGGTAGGGAAACCCATAATGTTTCCCTTGCTCGATCAGGTTCAACTCCTCGGGTGCAGGGGCGTCGGGTCCATTTTCGGTCGCAAACATTTCACCCAAAGGACTCCACGTGAATCCATAAACATTACGAATTCCTCGCGCATAAACCTCAAACATAGGGGGCTGATGACGTGGGTCGAGACGCCAAATACAAGCGGTGATCTCTGTTTCGCCCTTTTGATAATAGTTCGTGTCGCCGTTGCTTTCGTTGCCGTCGGTGCGTGCTCCGTTACTCACGTAGACGTATCCATCGGGTCCAATACCAATATGCTCTGCAGCATGAAGATAAGATGAATTACCTGGGTAGTTCGTCGTGAACCAAGGTTTCATTGTCACAGGATCCCCAACCTTGTTGAACTCGGTGGATCGGTAAATAGTGACAAAATTCTGCACCGGAAGAGTGGCATTGTTCTGCTGGTTGATGACCGTATAAAGTCGATATTCCTTGTCTAAGGTCATTCCAGTCACCATGACAGGTCCACCTTGGTCTCCGACATTTTTAACCAAATAATCACGAGAAAAAACTACTGGGCGCACTTGCCCCGTTGCGATCTCGACACGGTGAACATCACCAGAACCCGATAGAACAAAGAGATTTTTCCCTTTCCCATCGCTCGCTAAGCGGACACCGTTCATGGGAAGTCGAGCAACCTCACGAAGCTTGAATCCCGCCGGCGGCTTTGGAAGTGGCGGGTAGGCATTTACCGCAGCCAAAAGTTCGTAAGTCGGATAAGCTGTTTGCTTACGTACTTCCTGAACCTCGTTCACCGTGACGATCCCATTCGAGTTTCCCCAAGCGTTGTGTACGTAGGTGAGGACCGCAGCGACTTCCCCATCTCGTAGAACCATCGCGGGCATGGTGCCATCGTACTGTTTGCCGTTGACCGTAATCGGACCAGTCTGCCCTTCGCAAAGAATCCGGATGGATCTCTTTTTGTCAGTGCTGAGAAAGTCTGACTTCGCGAGGGGAGGATAAGTGTTGGTGATCCCCTGCCCGTTCATTTGGTGGCAGACAAAACACTGCTGGAAATAAATCGTCTTGCCTTGATTAAACAGTGCCAAGAATTCCGTAGACTGTGCTCTGGCGAGTAGGGAAAACGTCCAGAGCAGGTAAAAAATAAACCCATGAAAACGCATACTTTTTATTTCCAAGTAGACCGTAGAAACCTCAAGAAGTTGCCGTGCATAATGTTGTTCACGTCGGCCTCGGTGTAGCCTCGCTGTTTGAAAAGTGCTGGAAGTTTGGCTAGATCGGCGATTGTTTCGAGGTCGCTGACGGTTTGCTCCTTGCCGAAGGCCCCATCTAAATCAGTACCAATACCGACATGATTTGCATTTCCTGCAAGTTGGCAGATGTGGTCAATATGGTCGATCATTGTTGAGAAAGTGACACCTGCCGACTCGGGGGTGGTTTGACCACGTTTCCAATTCGGTGCCATCATCCAAGCGTCGAGTGGCGCACCCAAGACTGAGTTTCGTTCAATTAAAACCTTGATCTGTTCGTCGGAGAATTGTCGATTGTGCGCCACCAATTTGCGACAGTTTTGATGGCTGGCCCAAACAGGTCCATCAAAGATTTTGATCGCTTCCCAAAAGCTGTCATCACACAAGTGCGTGGCGTCGAGAATGATCCCAAGTCGCTGCATCTCGGTAAGCAGTTCCTTTCCCTGCGGCCCAAGTCCACCCGTTGCATCCGTTCCTTGCGCGTAGGTACCTGGACCATAGTGAGCGGGGCCTACTGCACGTAAACCTTGAGCAAAAGCCGACTCCAGATGTTGAGGACTCAGGATCGAATCTGCACCTTCAAGGCTCAAAATATAACCAATCGGGGTGCTTTCCGTGGGGTGTTCCCAAAGTTTGAGATGGCTCGTGAGCTGGTCACCATTTCTGATCTGCACCATTTGCCCCAACTCCTCCATCATGCGATACCACGCGAGTTGGCCCTGCGTTTGAGACCAAGCCTGAGCGGGTGAGTGCCATCCCTTGAGCTGGTTTGAGGGCTTAACGTAACGTGCAATGAGCGTCGCCACGCACAAACCGATATTCCCTTTACGCATCTCCTCGAAGTTGACCACGCCGTTGGTCCGGTCAGGTTTATCGGTCATTCCTGATTCTCGGGCGCGAATCTCTATTATGGGCCGCGTTAGGTCACGGTTCCATTCCATGGCGTTCATCGCCAAATCAAGATGAGCGTCAAATATCAGCATAGATTCGATTCGTCGAAGGATGTTTTACCGAAGAACGGAATTCGTCAATAGAAGCTGCGCAATGCGTCCAACCCTAAGCACATTAAAAGCACCACCACAGCGATGATCGTCTCGAGCACCGTCCAACTCTTCAGGGTGTCAGGAACCGAAATGCGAAGGTATTCTTTGACGAACCAGAATCCACCGTCGTTCAGGTGCGAGAAGATGACAGAGCCCGCGCCCATTGAAACGACTAAAAGTTCAGGGCTTGTGGTGGGTGATTGGGCCAGCAACGGTGCGACGAAACCTGCCGCTGCCGTGATTGCAACGGTGGCACTTCCTGTGGCTACCCGAATGAGACCGGCTAAAACCCAGCCGAGGATCAATGGTGAGATGGCCCATTGGCCTGCGGTGTGGGCAAAAAGAGTACCAACCCCACTGCTTAAGAGCACTTTATTAAACCCTCCCCCAGCTCCAACGACGAGAAGGATACTCGCCGTGGGGCCTAATGAACTCTCGCTGAGCTTTAATAATTGATCCCTCGAAAAACCCCGCATAAACCCCAAAGTCCAGAAGGCGAGAATTACTGCAGCGGCCAACGCAACAATGGGAGCACCGAGAAAATCGACTACCGCACGAGTTGGTGATGTCTTAGGCAGGGTTAAATCAGCAACAGTCGCGAGCACCATCAACAGGATGGGAAGCGTGATCGTGAGGAGTGTCACTCTGAAACTGGGTTTGCTACGATCGGACTGCGGGTTGACCTCCAAGTTTTCAGCATTTAACTCGGGCGCAGGAAGCCTTCGAGCGATCCAACCCCCAAATACAGGCCCAGCCAACAGGGCCGCCGGAATGCCTGCGAGAAATGCGTAAAGGATCGTTCGACCGGGGTCCGCCTTTAAAATATCCATTGCAGCCAGAGCACCCGGGTGTGGCGGAATTAATGCATGAGCTACCGAAAGTCCCGCGACCATGGGCAGAGCAATTGATAACAAGGAGACCCCCGAACTTCGGGCTAGGGCGAGCGCGATGGGCATCAATAGGACAACACCCACTCCGAAAAAAACGGGGAGACCCACAGTCAGCCCGATGACCATCATGGCTAAACCCAAATGTTTCTCTCCAAACGCCTTGAGGATCGTTTGCGCCACAACTGTTGCACCACCAGACGCTTCGAGCAATTTTCCCAGAACCGCACCCAATCCGACCACCATTGCGATGGAACCTAAGATGGCACCGACGCCATCAGCAAAAGCCTTTGCGATATCGGGCAAGGGCAAACCAGAGACAAGTCCCACGTAGAGCGCGGCCAGAATCAAGGCTAGGAATGCATGCACCTTCGCACGCGCGATCAGCAGGATCAGGCCCACGACCGCGATGAGAGCGTGCCAGAGGAGGGTTGGTTGAGGATCGGTGACCATACAAACTCAAAGGGTGAGATGGCGGTTTCGCGACGACACCTTAATACGACCCATTGCTTTCCCTGCTTGAATTTGTATTGCCTCGTCATGCAGGGCAACGGTGGGACAAACATGCCGAGGTAATCCATATAAGGCACTGCCCACAGGCGGCTCGGAACCGATTGCCACTTTCATGACGAGATGTTCCTCGCTATGCATCACGGGTTCAGCCTCCGGTAGGTTTAGAAATTTTACCCTCGGTTGTGGCCCCTCGGAAGCAACGGCTTTGTAGCCCAGATCGGTGCAGACAATTCCAGGCTCAGGACAGCTCACAACACGAGAAAGAAGGAGGGCTGCGGGGAGGAATGGCATGTCTGGATACCTCTCTCCGTACCCGAAATCCCAGAGTAAGGGCGTTCCCGGACTGCATTCAAGCCGAAGATCTCGTAGGTGAATAGGATAGGTAGGGGTACCCCCGGCCACAATTTTCGGCAAAGGGAGTTGCGCTGCATGAATGGCCTCAACCAGTTGCCAGACGGGGGCGAACGCGCTTAAGCAGGCGGCCTCACGCTCGGACAAATCGGATTGGTGGATATGACCGTCGTAACAATGCAACCCGCCAAGAGTTAGTCCGGGAGTTGAGGCCAATCGACGGTAAAGCTCCAAGGCTTTGCGATCCGGTGCAATGCCAGTACGGTGCATGCCGCAATCGATATCGAGAAAAACTTCCACCGTTTGTCTGGCCCGATTCGCTTCCTCAGCAAGGATCAATGCCGACGTTTCGTTATCAATGATACAAGCGAAACGGGTCGCAGAAAACTTTTGAGTCAACTGCACAAATCGCCCGACGTTGGGGCCCACCAATGGATAAGCCAGAAGCACGTGAGCGACGGATGCCTCGCCAAGCATCTCTGCCTCAGCGATAGTAGCGCACTTGAATTGAGTCAGACCCCGCTTAAGTTGCCATCGAACTAATTCACCCATCTTGTGAGTCTTGACGTGAGGACGCAAACGACCGGTGTTCCCATCCGCCATCCGAACCATGAGGTCAATGTTGGCGTCGACTCGTTCGCGATAGATTAACAATGCGGGCGATTCCAACTCCGCAACATCATCTACTTCGAACCACGAGCGGTTCATGCCTTCAGTTCGAAGATGGCCTCGATCTCGACAGCGATGTCACCGGGCAACGATCCCATGCCAATCGCACTCCGAGCACCGATTCCGTTGTCGCGGCCAAAGACATCGGCAAACAATTCACTGCAGCCGTTAATGACAGCGGGATGTTCGCGGAAGTCTGAGGGGCAATTCACCATCCCTAAAACTTTGATCAAGCGTGAGACACGGTCGAGGGAACCTAGTTCACTTCTGAGCGTGGCAAGGATTGCGAGTCCCACCTGACGGGCGGCTAGCTTGCCTGCTGCCAAATCTAACTCGACTCCCACCTTGCCAGTGATGAGTGTTTTATCCGATCTCAGAGGGCCATGGCCCGAGACATAGGCAAGATTGCCGCAAATAACCAGCGGTCGATAAACCGCAATGGGTTTCGGAGCGGGTGGCAGTTCAAGTTGTAACTCTTGGAGACGACGTTCGTAGCTCATGGTGTTGCTATTCACAGTGGGGTATTCGTTTGCTCATTGAAAGTCAGAAAAACATTAGACAGAAGCCGAACGCGCTGGCCGTAATCAGCTCCAATCGGGTGATGTGGATATGTTCGCGAGGAAACTTAACCCTCGCTCGATCCGAGTTTTTCCAAAACGCTTAAATCTTCGAGCGTCGTGGTATCTCCCTTGATCTCACCTCCTGCAGCAATTTGTTTCAGTAGGCGCCGCATAATCTTTCCTGAACGAGTTTTTGGCAACGCCTCCGCGAACCGAATATCATCCGGTTTGGCGACCGGCCCAATCTCCTTGCCCACATGTTGACGTAACTCCTCACGCAGGCCGGGATGGTTTTTGTAGCCAGATTTGAGTGTAACGAAAACCACCAATGCTTGGCCTTTCAGAGCATCGGGCCGCCCGACAACTGCCGCCTCGGCAACACCGGGATGACTCACCAACGCACTTTCAACCTCGGCAGTCCCGATGCGGTGGCCAGCAACATTCAGAACGTCATCGATTCGGCCAACGATCCAGAAATAACCTTCCTTGTCTTGTCGGCAACCATCGCCAGTAAAGTAACTTCCTTTGACTTCGCTCCAGTAAGTCTCCTTGAACCGCTTCGGATCGCCCCAAATTCCGCGCAGCATACTGGGCCATGGCATGCGGATGACGAGTTTTCCGCCGGAGTTCTTCGGTACTTTGCGGCCCTGATCATCCACGACTTCGGGCAAAATTCCGAAGAACGGCAACGTGGCCGAACCTGGTTTGGTAGGCGTCGCGCCCGGTAAAGGGGTGATCATGATGGCACCGGTCTCGGTTTGCCACCACGTGTCCACAATGGGGCACCGTTTGCCTCCGATGACTTCGTGATACCACATCCAAGCCTCTGGATTGATCGGTTCACCTACAGATCCTAACAATCGGAGCGAACTCAAGTCGTGTTTTTTCGGCCATTCAACACCCCATTTCATGAAGGCACGAATCGCCGTAGGTGCCGTGTAGAAAACCGTGACGCCATATTTGGCAATAATTCGCCAAAAACGATCAGGCTCCGGAAAGTTCGGAGCACCTTCGTACATGAGACTGGTGGCTCCGTTCGCCAGCGGCCCATACACTACGTAACTATGGCCAGTGACCCAGCCAATATCGGCGGTACACCAGTAAACATCCGTTTCGCGTAAATCAAAAACATATTTGGAGGTGATCTTCGCACCCAGTAAGTAGCCCGCTGTGGAATGCAAAATACCCTTGGGCTTTCCGGTTGAACCACTCGTATAAAGAATGAACAACGGAGCTTCGCTGTCCATTTTTGCAGGTGGACAGTGAACAGGAACAGTCTCCAGTTCCTGATGCCACCACACATCCCTGCCCGCTTGGATGTGAACGGCGTTCTCGGTCCGACGCACAACAACCACTTTCTCGATCGTCTTGGCCAGCAGTTGCCCCTTCGCATCTTTAAGAACCAGAGCTTCATCGACGCTTTTCTTGAGAGGAACTACCGACCCACGGCGGAAGCCACCATCCGAAGTGATCACCATTTTGGCCTGACAATCGAAAATTCGATCGGCAACCGATTGGGCACTGAACCCCCCAAAAACTACGGAGTGAACCGCCCCGATGCGCGTGCAAGCGAGCATCGCGACCGCCGCCTCGGGGATCATCGGAAGGTAAACAATCACGCGATCCCCTTTGCCAACACCATGTTTCTTAAGGACGTTGGCAAACAGGCACACCTCGCGATGCAACTGGCGATAAGTCAACACACGCTCTTCGCCAGATTTCCCGGGTGCTGACGGTTCGCCCTCCCAGATGATGGCAGCTTTGTTTGCCGTCGCGGTATTGAGGTGCTTATCCAGACAGTTCGCGCTGACATTGAGCTGGCCACCAATAAACCATTTCGCATGGGGAGCTTTAAACTGGAGCACCTTTTTCCAAGGTTTCATCCAGACCAATTCTTGCTTGGCTTCACGATCCCAATATTTTTCGGGATTCTCGATCGACTCGCGATAAAGCTTTCGGTAATGCGCCATCGACTTGATATGCGCACCGACTGAGAAATTCTTATCGGGAGGAAACACCCTTCCCTCTTGCTGCATCGTGAGGATATTCGTCGATGTTACCGCAGGTTTGTGACTCATAAGTGGCTTCAATCACGTCATCTTAGAAAGCCGATAGCCTCCGTCAACCTCGAACACCATCGCATCATCAGTAACTCAAATCGCACTTTTTAGAGATTTGTTCAAGGTTGCGCGGAAACAAATTGAGCTTACAGTGCAAGGATGAGGATGAACTGCAAAACTGTCTGGTTGACGATCACAGGCGTGCTCCTCATCAACGCGTGCGGGTGTGGTGGATTTAGCGGATCTCATAGCATTTCGCCAACATCGCTATTTCTATCAGGCGTCGGCACTACCGCAGTGACTCAAAGCGAGGGAGCTGTGCTCGCCGGAACTGTTGCGAAGCCCGAATCGATCTTGTTCCCACAGTGAGGCCGGTTACGGCGCGAGAACGGATGATTTGCCAAACTGGACAAAACTGATATCTTGTCTGGCGACGGCATTCATTAGTCAGAATTGGAGTGTTCCAGTTTGACCGAAGAAGAGATTTTGAATCCGTGAACTATTTTGATTGGAATAACTACCTGCGTCCGTCGGATGCGCGCAGATGACGAATTATTTAGCACCATGACGCAGCGGCGTCAGGACTTGGGCTCTGTCCCGGTCACAGCCGTAGGCGTCGCCTAGTATTTAACTTACAATCTCAAGAAGCGGCAGAGATCCTGCCGCTTTTTCATTCTTTCAGCCTTAGTTTTAAGAAAGCCCATGCTTACCATTTCTGGAGTCTCCAAATCATTCAGTGGCCGTGTTCTGTTCGCCGACGCGAATGTCCAAGTCAACCGCGAGGATCGTATCGGACTAGTCGGCCCCAACGGAGCTGGCAAATCCACGTTCTTTTCCCTTGTGCTGAAAACGGATGAACCCGACGAGGGAACAATCCATTTTCAACGGGGCTCCACTGTGGGTTTTCTCCCGCAGGAAAGTGCGCCAGTTGGTGACGAGACTGTGATTGAACTTGCCACGGCTATCTCCGATGAGTTCATCGCAGCGCGGAAAAAAATGCGTGAATCGTCGGAAGAGTGGGAAAGGGATGAGGCGAAGCAAGAATATGATTCGCTCGGCGGATATTCTTTTGAGGCAAAGGCTAAACAGATTTTGGCGGGTCTCGGTTTTCGCGAGAAGGATTACGACCGTCCGGCTCGTGAACTCAGCGGTGGATGGGTGATGCGTGCACATCTTGGACGCCTGTTGGTGCAGGAACCGGATTTATTGATGTTGGATGAGCCCACAAACCATCTCGACCTTGAGACGTTGCTGTGGTTTCAGGATTACCTGCAATATTATCCCGGTGCGATTCTGATGATTTCGCACGACCGCGAATTTCTGAATCAACTCGTCGGTTCGATCATCGAAATCCGCCAACAAAAGCTGATCCGTTACAAAGGTAATTACGAAAACTATCTCGAGCAGCGAGCGGCTTTTGAAGTGCAACTCTTGGCGGCTTATAACAACCAGCAGAAAGAGATCGCGCACCTGATGGAATTCGTGGTTCGGTTTCGAGCCAAAGCCAGCAAGGCAGCCCAAGCTCAAAGCAAGTTAAAGCAAGTGGAGCGGATGGAGAAGATCGAAGCACCCGTCGCAGAAGCAAAAACGCTCGGTTTTACTTTTCCTCAACCGCAGCGCAGCGGTCAAAAAGTCATCTCGCTGGAAAATATCCATCATGCCTACGGTTCCAATATCGTGTATGCAGGAATGGAGTTCGAGGCTGAACGCGGGGAACGCACAGTTCTGGTCGGCCCCAATGGTTCAGGTAAATCGACATTGCTCAAGATTTTGGCGGGAGTGCTTGTTCCCCAACAAGGCGTGCGAACGCTGGGGCATAACGCCAAGGAAGGTTACTTCGCGCAATATCGCGGCGACACGCTCGATATGAAGCGTACTGTGCTTGAGGAAGCGATGGACACCCCTCAGCGTGTGACAGAACAATACATCCGCACAGTCCTCGGTTCGTTTCTATTTCGTGGCGACGATGTCTTTAAGAAGGTAAACGTGTTAAGCGGTGGTGAGAAAAGTCGACTCGCCCTCGTAAAGTTGCTTCTAAATCCGCCCAACCTTCTGCTCATGGACGAGCCGACGACCCACTTGGACATGCCCAGTATTGATGCTCTGGTGGAAGCCCTGACTCAGTATCAAGGAACGATTATTTTCATCAGCCACGATGTTTATTTCATCCGGGCGTTAGGAAATAATGTCGTGCATGTGAATGCTGGTCGGCTCACTCGGTACGCGGGCAATTATGAATACTATCTGGAGAAGACGAAAGCGACCTCCGCGCGTGCCGCCTTAACCGCAGGCCAACCCATGACTCCAGTTCCACCAAAGCCTCCAGCAGAGAAAAAACCTGCAAAGTCTAAGGAAGAAAAACGGATCGAGATTGGAGAACGCCAGGTGAAATCAAAGGAACTCTGGATGTGGCAGAACAAAGTAAAATCACTTGAAAAGGAAATCGCAGATCTCGAAACTAAGCAGGAGGAATTGGCGATGGAAATGGAAAAACCTGAGACCTATGCAAAAGCAGGTGTAGCACTGCACCTTAACCGCGAACTCTCCACGACGGTGGATGAACTGGCGCAAAAAACTACTGAGTGGGAAGTAGCCTCAGCCACACTTGCCGCGATCGAAAAAAAGTAACTCACCTCGCTCGACTTGATTTTTTGATCCTTTGTTGTGAGATTTCTGGTGTTCGCAATTTAGTTATGAAATACACCTATTCTGAGCTGGCTAAGATGATCGACCATTCGCTGTTGCAACCGACACTGAGTGATCAAGAGCTTGAGGATGGGTGCAAACTCGCCGCGAAATATCAGGTAGCCTCTGTTTGCATCAAGCCCTATGCCGTGCGGCAAGCAGTCGAGATTTTACGCGGTACGGGCGTGATCGTCGGTTGCGTCATTGGTTTTCCTCACGGAAATAGCACCACGGAATCAAAGCGATACGAAACTGAGATCGCTTGCAAGGATGGTGCAACAGAAATCGACATGGTGATCAATGTGGGCAAGGCGATGAGCGGAGACTGGGATTACGTCGAACGAGACGTTCAAACGGTTTGCCGTGAAGCCCACGACCGAGGAGCACTGGTGAAGGTGATCTTTGAAAATGATTACCTCACGACGGGTGGTGCTGGCCTGTCCAGCGACGAATTTAAACGCAAGCTTTGTCAGATTTGTGAGCATGCAGGAGCTGACTGGGTGAAGACCTCCACAGGGTATGGTTTCATCAAAGGATCCGACGGCAAATACAGTTATCAGGGAGCGACTGAGCACGACCTGCGTCTCATGCGAGCCTCCTGTTCCCCTAGAGTTCAGATTAAAGCTGCTGGTGGGGTGCGAGATTTGGATGGACTCATCCTCGTCCGAGACCTTGGTGCCAGCCGGTGCGGAGCCTCCGCCACCGCCGCCATCCTCGAGGACTATCGTCGAAGAGAAATATCCGAGGAATCAAATCCACCCGAAAACGCACAGCCCGCGCAATTAGGCACAGGCCAATACTGATTCAGTGAAACTTGGAAACTCAGTTCACTCAAAAGCTGAACTGAACATCACCAAGTCGAAGCGCAATTTCAGCCAGCACTCGATCCTCATCTTTTGCATCCTTGGCAACGAAGGTGACACTAAATCGCAAGTAAGCACCCGCATCATCCCAAGGCACTGTCGAGATCAACTTATCTGTAATTAACCACTGGGAGACGTCTTCGGCGGTTTTAAACAGAATGCGCGAACCATCCGGATTGGTCGCAGCCGTGGGTGCCTTCACATACAAGAAAAAGGAGCCTTTAGGTTTGGTGACGGCAAAACCCGCCTTCATCAATAGAGCTACCAGAGAATCCATTCGACGAGAATACTTCGTCGCGATTTGTTGAGTAATTTCGGGGTGATCAAAGCAAAACGCTGAGGCGTGTTGAATGGCTAGAAACTGGCCGGAATCGGTGTTGTCTTTGACATCGCCATAAGCTTTTACCAAAAGCGGATTTCCCACCACGAACCCACAGCGCCAACCTGTCATGTTGAAGGTCTTGCTTGTGGAATGAAGTTCGATGCCGACATCCATCGCCCCGGGGGTCGCTAGGAAACTCAAGGGTTTTCCGTCGAATACTAACGAGGAGTAAGCCGCGTCGTGGATCACTACGAGTTGATGTTGTTTCGCAAACGCAACGACCTCCGCAAAAAACTCAGGCGTGGCACTCGCACCTGTCGGATTGTTTGGGTAATTGAGTACCAACACTTTGGCTTTGCTGAGGATAGTGCTAGGAATTGACCCGAGATCGGGCAGGAAATTATTCGCTTCAAGGAGCGGTAGATTATGCACGCACCCGTTGTAGTATTTGGCGTGGGTGCCGAACACGGGGTATCCGGGTGTCGTCATGATCACGTATTCCCCCGGGTTGATCAACACAGCAGGAAGAATCGAAAGTGCGGCTTTCGAACCGATCGAGTGCATGACCTGAGTCTCAGGGTTGATTCCGGAGACGCCATAAACGCGCTCCATATAACGGGCGGCGGCCTGCTTGAGCACTGAATCCCCATTGTCGGCGTAACCGCGATTCTCTGGCTTGAGAGCCTCCTGATGTAACTCTGCCACCACTTGAGGA
Source organism: Verrucomicrobiota bacterium (assembly GCA_008933045.1). GTDB lineage: Bacteria > Verrucomicrobiota > Verrucomicrobiia > Limisphaerales > SXQI01 > SXQI01. The sequence continues at coordinate 19,223 of WBXJ01000001.1, read as the reverse complement.
AAAGCCATTTCATCCGGCTCACCAACGCCCATATCGATGATCTCCGCTCCGGGATTGGCTAAAAGCGCAGCCCGCTTAGCCCGCTTGATCTTCTCGAATTTGTAAATGGCGGTGGATTTCCCGTATTGGGCTCCACCGATACGATCAGCAAAAAGATTTTGAATGTAAGAATCGGACATAAATCAACCAATGAGAGGGTATCCAAAGCCAAATCTGGAGGCAAGACTTCGATGGTCTCGTTTGTGTGTGTTTGAGCTGCTGGAACTCAACTCGAGGTGCATACTTTTTTAAAAATGCTATCCACACTCAGGTTTTTGACCTTAAATAGAAAGCAAACTGATAACCATGAAACACAGAATTTTTACACTCCTGTTTTGCACTCTCGGGCTTTTTGCCGGTTGCGGTAGGTCGACGGATCGAAGCGAAGTGCCTACTGCGCCGAAGAGCCGAGGGACGATTGGTGTTTCCCTTCTCGCGCTAGACAACCCCTTCTTCCAAGTCATCGGCGACAACATCACCGCTGAGGGTAAGAAGCACGGGTATACGACGATTGTCGTGAGTGGAGATAAAGACGTCGCAAAGCAAAGTAATCAAATCAAGGATTTCATTGTTAAAAAAGTGAGCGCGATTGTTCTGAGTCCCTGCGATTCGAAGTCAATCATTCCGGTGATTCAGGAAGCGAATGCAGCCGGCATTCCTGTTTTTACAGTCGATATTCCCTGTAACGAACCCGGTGTGAAGATCGTCACCCAGATTGCTTCCGATAATTTTGGCGGAGGCAAGGACGCAGCTGTAGCCATGATCGAAGCGTTGGGTGAGGCGGGTGGAAAGGTTGCGGTGCTTCACTTTAAGCAAGCCGAGTCCTGCATTTTGCGAGTGAATGGCTTTCGGGAATCTATTAAGGCCCATAATGCGGCCGGTAAAGGGAAGATCGAGATCGTGACTGAACTGGAAAGCGGTGGAGCCAAGGATATGGGCTACAAGGCTGCTGAGGACGCCCTGCAGGCGCATCCCGAATTAAGGGGCATCTTTGCTATCAACGACCCCTCAGCTTTGGGAGCACGGGCGGCCCTCGAAAAAGCGGGGAAAACTCAAGTGGTGATTATCGGTTTCGATGGCCAACCTGAAGGAAAACAGGCTATCAAAGAGGGCAAACTTTACGCAGATCCGATTCAGTTTCCTGACAAAATGGGAATCCAAATTGTCGAATCAATCATCCGCCATTCCAATGGTGAAACATTGCCGCCTCAGACACTGATTCCCACGAGGCTTTACCGAAAAGCCGACGCTCAAAAGGATCCGGAACTCAAATAATCGCCGAGGAATCGGCACGGATTGGAGGACGCTTTCATCCTATGATCGACACCGCCCCGCTCCTCGAAATGAGGGGGATCGTTAAGTCTTTCCCCGGGGTGCAAGCCTTGCGTGGTGTCAACTTGACGCTGCATGCAGGGGAGGTGCTGGCGTTGCTCGGCGAGAATGGGGCTGGTAAGAGCACCCTAATGAAAGTGCTGGGAGGGGCTGATCACGCAGATCAAGGCGGGATATTGATCGACGGTCGGGAGATTCCATTTCACTCCCTCAAAGATTCTCGGAGCGCGGGAGTTGCTGTCATTTATCAAGAGTTTAATCTTGTTCCAAGCCTCACTGCTTCCGAAAATCTTTTCCTCGGTCATGAGATCACTCGTGGTGGTTTTGTGGCCCGCAATCAGGAGCGTCGGTCTGCGACAGAATTATTTAAACGGCTCGGTGTTGAGATAGAGATTGATACCCCCTGCCGAAGGCTCAGCACAGCGCAGCAACAATTGGTTGAGATCGCCAAAGCACTCGCGTTCGATGCTCGCATCATTGTGATGGACGAACCCAGTGCAACACTAACTTCCTATGAGGTGGGGCGTTTATTCGAAATCATTCGAGATTTAAAACGGCAAGGCATCGGCATTATCTACATCAGTCATCGACTCGACGAGATCGCAGCGATTGCCGACCGTGTGACTGTTCTGCGCGACGGAAAAAACGTAGGGGATCGACCTATCAAACAAATCACCCGGAACGAAATGATTGAACTGATGGTGGGTCGCGATCTGAAGGATGAATTTCCCAAACGGAATTCCATGATCGGAGCAACGCGTCTCGAAGCCACCGGTTTGAGACGTGGTCGCACTGTTCAGAATGTTTCGTTGACTGTGCGCCGAGGAGAGATTCTTGCCCTGACGGGATTAGTCGGTGCCGGACGCACGGAAACCGTGAGGTTAATTTTTGGAGCCGATGCCCGCGATGCTGGAACGATCCGACTTGATGGCAAGGAGTTAACGATTCGCTCTCCCAAGGAGGCTATCTCCTTGGGTATCGGCCTGTTGACCGAGGATCGCAAATTGCAGGGGTTGATACTCAAACACTCGGTGCGTGAGAATTTTGGTCTCCCCAATCTGACGTGGCTTTCTCATCGTGGGTTTGTGCGCCAGAGTCGCGAACGCAGGGAGTTGGATCATTACATCGGTTTACTTAAGATCAAAGTGTCCAATCAGGAACAAATTTCTAATCACCTTTCAGGCGGCAACCAACAGAAAGTCGTGTTGTCAAAATGGCTGGCTCGCAATTGTGAGGTGTTAATCTTTGATGAGCCGACACGAGGTATCGATGTCGGTGCGAAATACGAAATTTACCTCCTTATGAACGAACTCGCCGCTGCTGGAAAAGCGATCATTATGATCAGTTCCGAGTTTCCAGAAGTGCTCGGCATGGCCGACCGGATCCTTGTCATGCACGAGGGACGTGTGACGGGTGAAATTAACGATGTCCGGCAGGCGACCCAGGAGCAAATCATGCAGCTAGCCATGTCCTAAAAAGATGAAACTTACATTCCCTCGATTTTTCGCCGATTACGGCATGGTGTTCGTCCTGCTTCTCCTTTGTGCATTCTTTAGTGCAAAAACCTACAAGGAACAATCTCCCACCGGGGAGGCCGCCGCTAAAGATGTCGCCGCTGCAATTTTGGAGGATTTCAAAAATGCACCGAGAGTTTTGATTGTTACTAGTGAACAGCCGGGAGATGCCGCCTTCTCAAAGAAACTCGAGCGCGACCTCTTGGCATCAGGAGTGCGCATACTTGGGATCGCGAAAGGAGAACCGAAGGACGCTCGCGAGGCATTACAAAAAATTGTTACTGCTTCTGAAAAGCTAGAAGCTATTGCATGCACCCAAGTCACTGGCGGTTGGTTATTATTCTCAGATCTCAAAACGAGCTTTCCCGCTCTCGGCGAACCCAAAGTGATCACTCCAAAGACTTATCGGTGGCCTGACTTTCTCAAGTCAGACAATTTGCTCAATATCGCCAACCAGATTGCTGTCATTGCGATCGTTGCCATTGGCATGACGCTGGTGATTATCACGGGGGGCATCGATCTTTCCGTGGGAAGTTTGCTCGCACTTTCAGCGGTACTCGCTGCAAAATTTATTCGTGATTTCGCGGGTGGCATGACCGCGACTCCGATGGGAATGCTTCTTGCCTGCGTCGTCTCGATTCTGCTTTGTGGGGTCGTCGGGCTATTCTCGGGGCTGATGATTACTCGCTTCGGAATCCCGCCATTTATTGTGACCTTGGCAATGATGCTGGTTGGGAGCGGGTTGGCCTACATTATTGCCAAGGGCCAATCCATCTACCAAATCTCGGATTCCTTTGTTTGGCTGGGGCGTGGTGCAGATTTTTTTGAATTACCCAACGCGGTTGTGTTGATGCTGATTCTTTATGCTCTGGCTCATATTCTCATGTCTCGCATGAAGCAGGGTCGTTACCTTTATGCGGTGGGAGGAAACCGCGAGGCCGCAAGGCTCTCCGGAGTGCCTGTGCAACGAGTGTTGATGTTTGCTTACATCGCTAGCGCTTTGCTCGCTGGCTTGGGAGGAGTGATTATGGCTTCTCAACTCAAAAGTGGCTCGCCGACTTATGGCACTATGTACGAACTTTACGTCATTGCCGCCGTGGTGGTCGGTGGAACCAGCCTGAGTGGAGGCGAGGGAAAAATGTTTGGAACCCTTACCGGAGCCTTCACCATCGCTGTGATTCAGAACGGCATGAATTTAACGGATGTTGAGAGTTACACGCAAAAAGTCGTGTTAGGTCTGGTGATTTTGGGTGCCGTGTTGCTTGACCGAAACCGGCACCGCGCCTGAGCCTTACCTCAAGATGGCCGCGTTCAATTGGGTGAAGCGAGAAGCAGGCGAGCTTGCGCGGTGGCGCAAATCTCGATTCGGGCGAGGTTGGCCGGAATGAGCGCAAAATTGCCCGCCGAAAGGTTGATCTGTTCTGAGCCGTGTTGAATTAAGGCACCCCCTTGAACAACACCCACGACCATTGGAGATTCTAGAGAATACTGCAGGGTTGAGGTGCCTTGGGTTTCAACCAAATCTACATGAAACAGTTCATGATCCACCAAGGAACACACCCGCACACCTTGGGCTTCCAGCGGACTGATCACTTCAATCAGGCTCGGCTCCACGTCATCAAAGTCAATGCAACGTAGGGATTGCTCGATGTGCAGATCGCGGCGCATACCTTGGTTGTCGGTCCGATTCCAATCAAATACCCGATAGGTAGTGTCTGAATTCTGCTGAATTTCGAAGATGACCATCCCCTGCCCTAGTGCATGCACACGGCCGCTGGGTAAAAACATAGCATCACCTTGGCGGACAGGGATACGATGAAAACATTCCGCAACTGTCCCATCGTGTGTCTTGGCTGCAAACATCGACTCAGTGACGCCAGATTTCAACCCCGCAAAAATCTCTGCCTTGGGTTCGGCCTGGGTAAAATACCACATCTCAGTCTTCGGCTCTCCTTTTAAGGCCGCTGCCAAATGTGCTGGAGGATGAACCTGAAGTGAAAGTTTTTCCCGAGCGTCGAGGATTTTGATCAATAAAGGAAATCTTCCGTTCAAGGCTTTGGCCTTACCCATCACCTTGGAACCATGCTCCTCCATCAACCATCGCAAGGATTTGCCAGCTAGATTGCCGTTGGAAATAATACTAGTGGCATCCCCGCGATCTGAGATTTCCCACGATTCACCAATTGGAACATCGGCGGGCAATGCTTTGCCGTAGAGCGTTTCGAGGGATCGACCACCCCAGATGCGGGGTTGGAAGATCGGCTCGAACATCAACGGGTAAAGCATAATCAAGCGGCAGTGTTCACCTCTTCAAACACATGACCGTGAGCCCGAAACTTGGCATAACGGCTGGCCAACAGATCCTTCACAGAAAGTTTTGAGATAGCCTCAAGGTTTTTAATAAGAACCTCCTGTAGATTCTGACTTGTGACCTCGGGGTCTTGATGGGCCCCTCCCATTGGCTCGGGCACTATCTCATCAACCAATCCGAGATCGAGGAGTTGCTTGGCAGTAATTTTGAGGGCTTCGGCAGCCTTTGGTGCAGCAGCACGATCCTTCCACAAAATCGCTGCGCAGCCTTCTGGACTGATCACCGAATAATAGGCATTTTCTAAAATTAATACTCGATCCGCGATCCCGATCCCCAACGCTCCTCCCGATCCTCCCTCACCTATAACAGCGGCGACGATCGGTACCTCGAGCATCATCATCTCGCGAAGATTAACGCCGATCGCCTCGGCAATGTGACGTTCCTCAGCACCAACGCCCGGAAAAGCACCCGCCGTATCGATCAATGTAATAATTGGAATTCCAAATTTGGAGGCGAGGCGCATCAGTCGAAGCGCCTTTCGATAACCTTCCGGATGAGCCGAGCCGAAGTTGCGTTTAATGTTTTCTTTAGTATCCCGACCCTTCTGAGTACCAATAACCAACACCTTCCGTTTCTTCAAATAAGCGAAGCCACCGACAATCGCATGATCGTCCAAAAAGAGACGATCCCCGTGTAATTCTGAAAAATGACTGAAAGTCATCCGCAAATAATCGAGAGAGAAGGGCCGCTTGGGATGGCGAGCTAGCTGAACACGTTGCCAAGAAGTCAGATTCGAGAAAATCTCCTGACGCGTTTCCTCAATCTTTTTCTCGATCAGTAGAATCTCGTCTTCCAGACTGATTTTTAACGAATGCGTCTCCGGATGAGTGCGAAGATCATCAAGCATCCGCTGCAGTTCGACGATCGGCTTTTCAAAGTCTAAGTGGTGCTTCATAGAGATAACCGGCTCCAAACATTAGCTAACGCGGAATCCAATAGTAGGATTCTGAGATCGGCGTGGCAACCCGAATTCGAGCATGCAAAAAGCCGGAGGTGAGGACAATCCCACCCCCGGCATGTCAACTCGCAGAAATTACTTCAACACCGCAGCGTGGAACTCGTTCCAATCGTCGAGATTGTTCAAATTGATCGCATCAGGAAACACGGAACCGTCATCAGCAAGGCCACTTGCCGCGAGGATCCCTTTACGGGTGTCGTCGGCATGGATATAGCCCTGAATCGACAGATTCAATTTCTGTACAGATGCCTTGCTGAGATTAACACCAGACTGGGTTTTGACCCAAGCCTCAAAGGCTGTGTAAGTTGGTCGTTGGGATTTGATGAAGTCCAGAGTTGCCTGACGATCCAAGCCGAGTCCATCAAGGACCATTTGATCGTAACCTTTGCCGCAACCAGGATAGCCGGCAGCGATTTGTGCAGTGGCTTCAAGCGATGCTTTAAGCCAAAGGCGAGGAAGATGTAGAACGCCAAGAGGACCGGCCACACCGGAAGAGATTAGAGGTACGTAAGTGCTCATGATTACAAGTCGGGTTTTTAAACTGTTCAACTAAAACTTAAACTCACCACCAAGGAGGTCAACCTTTTTCAGCACGATTGCACCAAAAGTTCCAAAAAAACGGTTCTGGAGAATTTGCTTTCACAAAATCCAAGTTAACATTTCTTGCGCATTGTGTCCATTGTGCTACGACAGATCAACTTATGTTCAATCTGCAACAGATACTCGGTAAGAAGGATCAGTTTTTTGATCTGCTGGAAGCTAGCGCACGCGAGGCTTGCACCAGTGTCCAGGCACTCTCCAAATTTCTCGAAAACTCCGACCAGTTGAAAACTTTGGATGAATTCATCCTCTCCCGCCGCAAGGAGAAGCGGATTGCGGACGAGATTAGTGACGCCCTTTGCACCACGTTCGTCACCGCACTCGAGCGTGAGGACATCGAGGCTTTATCCGTCAGCCTGTACAAAATTCCAAAGACCGTGGAGAAAATCGCCGAGCGAATTCTTCTGGCTCCGCAGTTGCTTAAGAACGTCGATATTACTCGGCAAATCGTGATCCTCGATAAATCGACGCAAACATTACTCACGATGCTACAATCCATGCGATCGGGGGGTAATTTAGAAAACATTCGATCCCACAACGAACGGCTACAGGTGCTCGAAGGCGAGGCCGACAAATTGATGCTCGAACTCCTCAAGGACCTTTACAACTCGAACTCAGACTCCGTCCAAGTTGTATTCCTCAAAGATGTGTTCGAATTGCTCGAGAAGGTTGCTGACCGTTGCCGCGACGCGGGAAATGTCATCTCACACATCGTCCTGAAGAACTCGTAATCGACCATGACTTTGATCTTGACCGTGGTGATCGTGGCTTTGGTGTTTGAGTACATCAATGGTTTCCACGATACAGCTAATTCGATCGCCACCGTAGTCTCCACCAAGGTGCTCACACCACGACAAGCCATCTTTTTGGCCTCTATTACTAACTTAGTCGGAGCATTGATCGGGACAGCTGTCGCAAAAACCATTGCTTCTGGCCTTGTTGATGCCAAGTGGGTTGACTCTCATGTGCTGTTGTGTGCGCTTTTGGGTGCCATCCTTTGGAATCTCATCACTTGGTGGTTTGGGATTCCATCGAGCTCAAGCCACGCATTGATTGGCGGACTCTGCGGAGCGACGCTCGCCGCCGCCGACGGCAATTGGTCCGCCATCATCTGGTCGCAACCTGCTATCGACCATTGGTACAACGGCAAAGGAGTTTTGTGGAAGGTGATTATCCCGATGATCAGCTCCCCGCTACTTGGCTTTGCCATCGGTTTTGCCGTCATGGCACTGCTCTACGTTACTTTGATCAAACTCAAACCCAGTCTCATCAACAATTTTTTTGGCAAGGCACAAATCATTAGTGCTGGGGCCATGGGGGTGATGCACGGCACTAATGACGCCCAGAAAACGATGGGAATCATCGCCCTCACCCTCGTCGTAGGAACCAAATCCGGCGTGTTTGATGACCTGCCGAATTGGCTCTCCTTCCTCCGGTTGGCAGAGGCGGCACCGGGCAAAGGTGTTGAAATTTCCACATGGATCAAAATAGTCTGCGCGATCACCATGGCCGCAGGCACGGCAGCGGGCGGTTGGCGCATCATTAAAACTCTCGGTCATAAAATGGTGAAGCTACACCCCATCAACGGTTTTGCAGCCGAGACCAGCTCGGCCACGGTAATCTGGCTCGCTTCCCACTTCGGCATTCCTGTCTCCACAACCCACGTAATTTCGTCCTCAATTATGGGGGTCGGAAGTGCCAAACGATTCAACGCTATTAAATGGGGAGTGGTTGAACGAATTCTCTGGGCCTGGTTTCTAACAATCCCAGTGAGTGGTGGCACCGCCTACCTGATCTACAAGTTTCTCAAACTATTGGCATAGAAACGGGCCCGTCACAACATTTTCGGCCGGCGAAGATTCTGATTTTTGGACGCAATCTGATTCCCATTGTTACTCACCGGAGTTCACCCGAGCTTCCGCCGTTTAGTTCGGTTTGACGCGTTTTCGCCAAATAACGTTTTTTGAGGAAACTTTCGTGGAGAAAACCGGTTGCACTTTCGTTGGGGAAAGAGTATTAAGAATTTGTCACAGGTCTCAACCGAGAGGACTTCGGCTTGGAATTTCCAAATACCATTGCGTGCTTTCGGTGTTCCCAATTCTAAAATTCAATTTAGTCAGAGGGCTAAGTCTAGGGGAGATCGTTCGGACATAGAATAATGAAACAGAATGTAAATCAAACTCCGGTCGTAACTGAGCCGGGATCAGGATATCTTGAGATTTCGGAGAAGGGCTTCGGATTTCTCCGGTCATCCGCGCACCGTTTTCAACCTAAACCAACCGATATTTTTGTCACACCTGACACGATTAAACGGTGTTTTCTAAGAGAAGGTTGCCTTGTAGAAGGCACCACTCAACCACCGCATCGCGGGACGAGTCCTCAACTGCGCGAGGTTGAGAAGGTCAACGGGTTGCTTTTCAATGATTTTACCAAATCGGTTCGATTTGAGAATCTGACGACGATTGATCCTTTCGAGAAGTTTCGACTGGAGACGTCCCCCGATATTATTGAGACCCGGATTATTGATCTGGTGACTCCGATTGGTCGGGGAACACGGGGTTTGATCGTGGCACCGCCTCGCACGGGTAAAACGACGATCCTGAAGCTCATCGCCAACGCGGTGCAAGAAAACCATCCGGATGTCCATGTCCTCGTGTTGCTGATTGATGAGCGACCGGAGGAAGTTACCGATTTCCAACGTTCGGTTAAAGCTGAGGTGGTTGCCTCCAGTAATGATCAAGATTTGGAGACGCATGTCCGGTTGTCACGGTTCATGATCGAACGTTGTCGTCGTATTGTCGAATCGGGTAAGGACGTTTTTGTGTTGCTCGATTCGATCACCCGCGTCGCTCGCGCTTACAACAGTGTGCACGGCGGATCGGGACGAACCATGACAGGGGGCGTGGATGCGCGTGCGTTAGAGATCCCACGTAAAATGTTCGCTGCAGCTCGCAAAGTCGAGGAGGGCGGCTCGATGACGATCATCGCGACCGCGTTGATCGATACTGGTTCGCGGATGGATGAACTTATTTTTCAAGAGTTCAAGGGCACTGGAAATATGGAACTGATTTTGGATCGTAAACTGTCGGAACGCCGATTGTATCCTGCGATTGATATTCCAAAGAGTGGCACTCGCAAGGAGGAAAAACTTTTTGCGCCGCAGAATTTGGAACCGATCCGGAAGTTGAGACGGATGATGGTCGATCTTAACCCAGTCGAGGCGATGGAAACATTAACTGCCGCGCTCAAAAAGCATAAAACCAACGACGAGTTGCTCGCGAAAATTGGGTGAGGCTAAGCAAGGTGGTTGATGCGCGAGGCATCAACCACTCGGAAGTTTTGATGGAGAACTCAGGCTGCAATGCCCAAGTCGAGTCGTAAACTTAAAGCTACCCGCTCTATCGAAGGAGTCCCGCAGTCGCGGCCTCCTTTGGAGCGAATGATGCGGATCCATCAGGAGCTCCAAAGCGGAGTTCGTCCCAACGCCACTCAACTGGCTACTCAACTCGAAGTTTCCACCAAGTCGATCTATCGTGATCTTGATTTCATGCGTGACCGCATGAATTTGCCGATTGAATTTGATCGGCTCAAGAACGGTTTTTTTTATAGTTCGGAGGTCAGCGGATTTCCCGTTTTGCAGATTACGGAGGGTGAATTGATAGCCTTGGTGGTTGCGGAAAAAGCACTTCAACAATATCGGGGAACTTCTTTTGAGCGACCGTTGCTAAGTGCTTTTAGAAAAATATCTGCCAGTTTGCCGGACACGATTTCGCTCAATCTAGCGGACTGGGATCAAACCATCTCGTTTCGTACTACCGCTGAGACTGTCCTGAACTTGGAAACGTTTCAGATCATCTCTCGAGCTGTGGCACGGCACGAACAACTTCGGTTGCAATATCGCAAACCTGGCAACAAACAAATCGAACTACGCATCGTCAACCCCTACCATTTAGCGAACGTGAATGGGGAGTGGTTTCTGTTTGCTTGGTGCCATCTTCGGAAAGATATTCGCACCTTCGTCCCCGCACGCATTAAAGGGGTTGAGTTGACCGGCGAGAGCTTCAAAAGGCCTGCCAATTTCTCCATTCAGAATTTACTCAAAAACTCCTTCGGAATTCACTCGGGAGCGGCTCAGCATGAAGTGGTGATTCATTTCAACGAACTGGTAGCAGATTACATTCGAGAGAAAAAGTGGCACCCATCTCAGGAATTACGAGAGCTGCCTGATGGTGGGATCGAACTAAAACTAAAGCTCTCAAGCCTCGTTGAAATCAATCGATGGTTGCTCGGATGGGGTGCCAACGCCAAGGTGCTGAAACCCCTTGATTTGATCAGCTCACTGCGCAAATCCGCAGAACTTGTCCTCGAGCACTATCGAACCAATTGATTACTTTGAACCGATTGCCCGAATAATCCCTTGCGATCGGACGTCATTACTTTAGAAGATTTGCATGCCTTTTTTTTGTTCTGAACTGCGGTTAATCTCACATCGATGGCTGACGAGGTTGGGTGGGGCTGTGGTCATCGCCGGTGTCTGCAGCCTTTGGCCGCTGGGGATGGCCGCCGAAACTGCTACGACCACTGCCACTAATAGTATTCAAATCGCGAAGCTTACCCGCACTAACATTGTGGATTTTGCGAAGGAGGTTCTCCCGATTTTCCGGAAGAGTTGTCTCCCTTGCCATAACGCCAGCGATGCTAAAGGCAGTCTGGTCATGGAAAACCCTGTCGCTCTCCTCAAAGGGGGGGAGACGGGCCCGGCGCTTGTCCCCGGCAAGGCCCATGAGAGCCTCATGCTCAAACTTGCGGCACGGTTGGAGAAACCCTTCATGCCACCCAAAAACAATAAAGCCGACGCCCAACCCCTCACGCCTGATGAGCTTGGTCTGATGCAGTTATGGATCAATCAAGGTGCCACTGGAGCGGTCTCAAACATCCTCCCCCCGATTGTCTGGCAACCACTCCCTAAGGAGTTAGCGAGCATCAACGCCGTCACCATCACTGCTGATGGGCGATTCGCCGCCTGCAATCGAGGTAATCAGGTCCACATCTACGACATTCCTACGGCGCAGTTTTTAACACGGTTAGCAGATCCGGAGCTGGCAAAATCAGGGCTTTATAAAGATATGGAAGTGGCAGATCGGGATGTTATCGAGTCACTTGCATTTTCACCTGATGGCCAACTGTTAGCTTCAGGCGGGTTCCGATCCATCAAATTGTGGAGAAAAAAACTGAACGATCCCCTACCCTTGCTGACAACAAACGCGACGACAAGTGGACGGTTATTAGCTATTAGCCTTGATGGACGGTGGGCTGCCTCAGTTACCACGAATCACCACATCCAACTCCACGACGCCCAATCCGGTTTGGTTGTTCGCACGTTGAACGGGCACACAGGCGAAGTTCGGCAGGTAAAATTCTCTCCCAATAGCACGTTGCTTGCCTCCTTGGCTCAGGACAACACGTTGCGAGTCTGGAATTTTTCAAACACCAACGCCCTTGTGACGAACCAAGTTTCGAGCGATTCCCGAGTGCTAACCTGGCTAGGGGAAAACCAACAGATCGCAACTGCTGGTAAGGTAATTGAAATCTGGTCAGCAAGTCCTTCCACTAACACGCTTCCCTTGCAAAAAATCGCCGGACATACCAAGCCCATTACGGCAATAGCTGGAACATCCGGCGAGAACCCTCAATTAGTCTCAGGTGACGAGGAAGGGATTATCAAACTCTGGGATGCAAAAAAAGGGGAACCACGACGTGAATGGAAGTTGGGTAGTTCGGTGACCGCGATCGCAATCCACTCGGAACAACATCGGGTTGCTGCGGCCAGTGCCCAATCGTTCAAATTATTTGATACTGAAAAAGGTGATCCCATCGCTGAGCCGAAGGGCGATGTTACTTTAACCGCTCAGGCTAGTCAGCAGGATCGAGATTTAATTTTTGCCAAAGCCGAAGTGGACTTCCAAAAAACTACCGTTGATTCGGCCGACAAAAGCCAAAAAGCCGAAGCTGAGGCATTAAAAAAAGTTACCGAAATTAAGGATAAAACTACAAAAGCTTCTGCAGAAAAAAAAGAGGCCACTGAGAAGGCAGGTGCCGTGCGGAGCAATGTCGAGAACCAGCTCAAAACGACACAATCCTTTCTGAAAGTTGCTAATGATAACAAATCGTTAGCGGATAAACTCAATGAAGCCGCAAAAGCCGATTTGAATCGCGCCAATGATCGCCAAGGTCAAGCCAAAGAACTCTTGGCCCGCGCTCAGGAAAAACGAGATGCGGCTTACAAATCAGTGCAGGAAGCGGCAGTTGCTAAAGCTGCGGATACCGAGACCACAATCGACCGTGCCACAATCGCAAAAAACGCTCTCGACGCGAATCATTCGTTAAAGGCTATTGCGGACAAAGAGGTGAGTGAAGCGAAGGAACGCCTGAAAATTGCCGCTGACAACCTCACTACCGCCGGCAATGCTGCGACACCGATCTCTTCGCAGGTCGCGGACAATGAGAACAAGCTCAAATCTGCCGAAAAGACTTTAGCTGAAGCAACCGAAGCTCAAAAAAAAGCTGATGATGCAACGCAGTTAGCTGATCGAAATCTGCAATCGACAACCACGGTTTCGAAGAATGCCGAGGAAACTCTCGTTCGCAACAAAACAAATCTTGTTGCAGCCGAGGCTAAGCAAAAGGATCAGGAAAGTAAGTCTACTGCCGCTCGTGATCGATCAAACAAAGCAACGCATCCGCCACGAAGCTTAGCATTCCTCAGCGGAGGACATCTGTTGGCCGTTGGCACGGAGGATGGTTTGATTCTCACCTTCAGTGCCACGACGGGAGATCCAGTGGAAATTAGAACTGTGCCTATCAACGGCCCCAAACCGACACCCGTCATGGAGATTTCACCCCTAGGTGAGTATCGTATCGCGGTAATCCGAGCAGGACAATCGACCCTCTCGCTTGGTTTCGACAACCAATGGGTACTCGAACGCACTTTAGGAACTGGAGATGACCAGTCCTCGATTGTTGACCGAGTGCTCACTGTGGCATTTTCACACGATGGAACGAAGCTCGCTTCGGGGGGAGGTGCTCCCTCGCGGAGCGGCGAGATCAAACTTTGGCAAGTCGCTGATGGAAAATTACTCCGTGACTTTAAAGATCCGCATAGCGACACCGTTTACACCTTGAGATTTTCGTACGATGACCAATTCTTGGCATCAGGCGGCGCAGACAAATTTGGACGAACCTTTGATGTGGCGACAGGTAAACAGATTAAATCATTTGAAGGACATACCCATCACGTCCTTGGAATCGCTTGGAAACAAGATGGTCGCTCCTTAGCGACCTCAGGAGCTGACAAAGTGGTGAAGGTCTGGGATGTACCCTCGGGTGAACAACGTAAGACCATCAGCGATTTTGGAAAAGAAGTGACTTCAATCCAATTTCTCGACGCCAGTAATGAATTCATAGCAAGTTCTGGTGATCAAAAAATCCGACAAGTGAGGGATAACGGTGAGAACGTCCGGACGATGGAGGCCGAAGGAGATTTTGTACAATCCGCCGCCGTAACACCCGATGGTCGCTACGTCGTCGCTGGTGGGCAAAACGGCACCCTCCGACTCTTCGACGCACCCAAGGCAAAGCTCCTCCATTCTTTCACCGCACCTAAACCTGAGACCCCTAAGGTAGCCGCCAAATAGGGAAGTTTCGCAACCCGTTCTCCCGTTAGGAACTCAAGACACTGATGATCCATTGTTCCATTCAAGCCCGTTTGACAGCGGTCATTTCCTCGCTCGCTTTGGGGATCTGGGGAGCGGGTTGCAGTTCCACGCATTTCCGCAAATCAGCCGACAAAGAGGTTGCTCGGACGATTGCTGAAAAAACGCCGCTCGTTCCGAATATGGATGAGCATTTTACGATCGACCATCCAACTGCGTTCTCATTGGAAAAATTTCCCTTACGAAAGGATGAGCAGGAATTTTTTGGCGGTAATAAAGGGATTGAGGTCGGGGCGCATGTTATCACCCTAGAAGAATCGCTGGAAATCGCAGTCCTCCATAGTCGAAGTTACCAAAATCGGAAAGAGACCGTTTTTCTGACTGCGCTCAGTTTGACGCAATCTCGCCATACTTTTACACCAATATTTTCCAGCGGTTCGAGTGCCATCGGGGCCACCGCACCCGTTGATGTCACGCGGGAAATCTCTCGACTGGTGGATGGCACAGTAGTCAAACAGACTGAGGTCGCATCTGCTCAGCAACAACAACTTCAACTACATGCTGATACCGGAGTCCGAATATTGCTCAGGAGTGGAGGACAGATCGCTTCAGATTTCTCGGTTGATTTTTCGAGCATCCTGACTGGAGGTCTGCCCAGCGTTTCGAATTCGAGGCTAGGCGCCAGGTTAACACAACCATTGCTGCGAGGTGCAGGATTTAAGGTCGCTCGGGAACAGTTGACACAGGCTGAACGCGATCTGCTCTATGAATTGCGTAATTTTGCACGTTTCCGAAAAGATTTCAGCGTGCAAATCGCGACTACTTACTACCAAGTTTTGCAGAACAGAGATCGGGTCAAGAACGCGTGGATTGGGTTGCAGAATTTTCGTCTGAACGTGGAGCGCGAGGAATCCTTTGCCAAGGAAGGGCAACGAACGCAGGCTGCTTTGGGTCAGTTACAACAAGCACAACTCACCACTGAAACCCAGTGGAATAACGCCTATCGCAATTACAAACAGAGCCTGGATCAATTTAAGATTCTTCTAGGTATCCCTGTAGACACAAACCTAGTTCTCGCGGATGAGGAACTAGAAAAACTCGCGATTTTACACCCAGAAATAAGCGTCAATCAGGCGATGAGTATTGCTCTTGAAACGCGCCTCGATCTTTACAATACAAAAGATCAATTCGAAGATGCAGGACGTAAAGTGGGTGTGTCCAAGAACGCACTCTTGCCGGATTTGAATTTAGTGGTTGGCGCGACCGCCTACAACAGTGCCGGCAACAGTCCGCTGCAGTTGGATTACGAACGGATGCGATGGACGGCGGGATTCGACACTCGATTGCCCCTTAACCGCAAGGCTGAGCGCAACGGGTACCGCACATCGATCATCAACTACGACCGTGCTGGGCGTAATCTTCAGCTCGCTGTTGACCAGATCAAACTGGAAATTCAAGACGGATGGAGAACGCTTGCACAAGCCAAACAGAATTACGAAGTTGCGGAAATTGGGGTAAAACTCAGCCAACGTCGTGTGGAGGAACAGGAGTTGCTTATGCAACTTGGCCGTGGCACGGCGCGGGATTTGGTGGATGCACGAACGGATCTCATCAGCTCCCACAACCAACGCACAACCGCGCTTGTAGAACACACGGTTGCACGGCTGCAGTTTTGGCGTGATTTAGGAATGCTATTTATCAAACCGAATGGTCAATGGAACGAGTTGAAACATGCAAATAAACCTTGAGCAAAAATACCCACAGGGTGACCTGCAAGCAGTCGCTCTGCGCAGCAGTCAAGATTCGCGATCGGGGTCGGTGCGGAAGGTGCTTCTGCTGGGGATCGCAGTCGTTGCGATTGTTGCGGTGATACTGGTGCGGCGTGGGCCTAGTGCGTCAATGGGAAGCACTTTTGTTGTGCGTCGGAGTGATCTACCGATCACAGTGGTAGAAGCTGCCAGCATCGAGGCTTTGGAATCTCAGGAACTGCGTTCAGAGGTTAAAGGGTATGAGGGGACGAAGATCCTCAGTATTATTGAGGAGGGTTATCTCGTCACGGAGGAAGACGTGAAGAAGCACAAAATCCTCGTGGAATTAGATTCTTCTCAGCTAAAGCAGCGGATCACTACTCAAGAAATCGAGATCGAAACGAGCATCGCAGCACTCGCTGATGCGCAGCAGGCTCACGGCATTCAACTGAATCAGAACCAAAGCGACATCAAAGCAGCGGAGCAAAAAGTCCGTTTCGCACGGATGGACCTGGAGAAATTTATCGGAACCGAAGCGGCGGCAGAGATCATCAATGCGCTCGATTTAGAAATTTTCACTCGGCGACCTGATACCAATTACAACACGACTTCTATCCAACCTGCGCAGATTGATTTTTCTAAATACGCCAAGGTCGAACTGCTCGGAAACGGTGAGGCCAAACAAAAATTGCGCAAATTTGATGACGACCTTTTAGTTGCGAAGTCTGAATTTGGATTGGCGAAAAATCTATTCGAAGGCACGCAGCGGCTTTCAGAAAAGGGATTTGTGACCCGTAGCACGTTGGAGAATGACCAATTGAACGTGAAGAAAAATGACTTAAAAGTCCAAACCGCCGAAACGGCCCGCGACCTTTTTTTCCGTTACGAATTTCCGAAAACCGCAGAGGAACTATTCTCAAAATATGAGGAGGCGTTTCGACTATTGGATCGGACCGGCAAAGAGGCGGTTTCTAAAATTACTCAATCTACGGCAAAATTAAAGTCATCTCAGGGTCGTTACCGGATCATGGATGAACAACGGACGAACCTCTTAGAGCAATTAGGAAAATGCACCATCCGCGCTTTGAAAACGGGCCTCGTGGTGTATGGGGGTACGGGCGACAATAATAACTGGAACCAAGAACAAATACGCGAAGGGGCGAGCATCCGCGAACGACAAACGATCATTACGATCCCCGACATGACGTTGATGTCCGCCAAATCACGCATCCACGAATCTCAAATCAAAAAGGTTAAAAAGGGGATGAAAGTTCTTATTCGTCTCGACGCGTTTCCAGACGAAAAATTAGAGGGCGAAGTATTGAAAGTAGGAGTGTTGCCAGACTCGCAGAATCGGTGGATGAACCCCGAGCTGAAAGTATACATAACAAGTACTAAAATTACAGGAACTAGGGAATGGCTGAAACCCGGCATGAGTGCTAAGATTGAAATATTGGCGGATCAACTCAACCAAGTCCTGTTTTGCCCGATCCAAGCTGTTTCTTTTGTCAAAAATGAACACGTTGTAAACCTCGTCAAAGGATCCTCTTCTGAACAAAGGGTGGTCGAGATTGGGCAATTCAACGACGAATTTATCCACATTAAAAATGGATTGAAAGAGGGTGATGTCGTTGCATTACGTGCGCCAGAGGTGCCCAAGGAGTTGGATCAAAAGACGAGTGAAGAGCCGAAAGCGGCGTCCGCCACGACCAGAGTCTCTCAGGCCAAAGATCGATGAGCTCCATGGGCAAACCTTCTATCGTTCGGCTCGAAAACATTCGCAAGACTTACCAGATGGGCTTGATCACAGTGGAAGCTCTCAGAGGACTTTCGCTGGTGATTGAAGCCGGCGAGTATCTGAGCATTATGGGGCCGTCAGGCTGCGGAAAGTCCACCTTACTGAACCTTCTTGGCTGCCTGGATCGTCCCACGAGCGGTGCTTATTATCTTGGGGATGATAATGTGGCCGAACTGGAGGATGATGAACTTTCGACACTGCGGGGTGCTCGGCTCGGTTTCATCTTTCAATCCTACAATTTAATCCAGCAACTGACGGTGGTGGAAAACATCGAGATCCCGCTTTATTATCAAGGATGGCCGCAGGACAAAAGCCGCGCGGTGGCTGAACAACTCGCAGCACGAGTCGGACTGAGTGATCGCATTGAGCACAAGCCTTACGAGCTTTCAGGCGGACAACAGCAACGGGTAGCTATCGCGCGAGCGTTAGTCAACGACCCCTTGGTAATTCTTGCGGACGAGGCGACCGGAAATCTTGATTCCAGTTCGGGATCTGAGATTTTAAACATTTTTGATGATCTGCATCGTCAGGGAAAAACTCTCATCATGATCACACATGACGACGATGTGGCCCAACGAGCCGAACGAAACGTCCGCCTTCGTGATGGACAAATTGAATCTGATGTCCGCCGTTGATCCTATTTTACACAAGCCAGCAACTCGCTCGGAAAGCCTCCACCTTCGCACACGAGTGAGCCGGCACCCTACCCTAGAACCCCTGTCGCCCGCCCGCCTGAATCGCACAGTCCGCCTTGGCTTTCGGAGCCTCTGGTTGCATCGCTTACGTTCCCTGCTCACCGTGTTGGGAATCGTGTTCGGCGTGTGTAGCGTGATTGCGATGTTGGCGATCGGGGAAGGCGCAAGTTATGAAGCGCAAGAACAGATCAAAAGTCTTGGGAGTCAAAACATCATCCTTCGAAGCACCAAAGCACCCGAAGAACAAAAGGTCGCGAACAATAACCAACAAGGTTTTGCGTTGGATTATGGTTTGAAATACGCCGATATCCGTCGCATCCAAGCCACCATTTCTGGCATCACCACAGTTGTGCCCGGTCGGATCGTTCGAGATTACGCATGGAACGTGGGTTACCGGGCCGACTGTGAAATCATGGGAACAGTTCCTTGGTATCCCGCGATGCGCAATCAGGTTGT